>JBIJCL010000170.1:0-4730 GCA_044344725.1 Steroidobacteraceae bacterium
CCTCGAAGGCCGTCGGTACGATATCATCGTCTCGAATCCACCCTACGTCGGGGCGCGCGAGATGCGTTCGCTGCCTCCCGAGTACGAACACGAACCGCGCCTCGCGTTGGCGGCGGGCAAGCAGGGTCTCGATTCGGTGCGCGTCATCCTCAAGCAGGCGGCGCGGCACCTCACTCCAGGAGGTCTCCTGGTCGTCGAGGTGGGCAACACCGAGACGCAGGTCCGTCGCCAGTGGCCACGCGTGCCGTTTACCTGGCTCGAGTTCGAGCGTGGCGGTGGCGGCGTGTTTTTGTTGACCCGCGAGCAGTTGCAACGTCATGTCCGGTAACACCATCGGCCGCCTCTTTCAGGTGACGACCTTCGGCGAGAGCCATGGTCCGGCGCTCGGCTGCATCATCGACGGCTGTCCGCCGGGTCTCGAGATCTCCGAGGCCGACTTCACGCGCGACATCGATCTGCGTCGCACCGGTACTTCGAAGTTCGTCAGTCAAAGAAAAGAAGAAGACGCCGTTCGTATTCTCTCTGGCGTCTTCGAAGGTCGAACCACGGGCACGTCCATCGGACTGCTCGTCGAGAACACCGATGCGCGCTCGCGTGACTACGACAAGATCAAAGATCGGTTCCGCCCCGGGCACGCCGACTACACCTACCAACAAAAATACGGATTCCGCGACTATCGTGGGGGCGGGCGTTCCTCCGCTCGCGAGACGGTCATGCGCGTCGCGGCGGGCGCGATCGCCCGCAAGTATCTCGCCACGCGCCTCGGCATCGAGATCCACGGATATCTGAGTCAGATTGGCTCGCTCGTACTCGACCCGGTCGCTCCCGAGACGGCCTACGACAATCCGTTCTTCTGCCCCGATCCGTCGCGCGTCAAAGAATTGGAAGATCTCATCTGGAAGCTGCGCGAAGAGGGCGACTCCATCGGCGCGCGCATTACCGTCATCGCCAAGGGTGTGCCGCCCGGCCTCGGTGAGCCCGTATTCGATCGCCTCGATGCCGATCTCGCTTACGCCATGATGGGGATCAACGCCGTCAAAGCGGTCGAGGTCGGTGCGGGGGTGCAGGTCGTGGCGCAGCGCGGCAGCGAACACCGCGATGAGCTGACGCCGACCGGCTTCACCAGCAACAACTCGGGCGGTGTGCTTGGCGGCATTTCGAGCGGACAGGACATCATCGTCCACGCGTCACTCAAACCCACCTCGAGCATTCAGGTGCCAGGCCGCACCATCACGGTCGATGGCGAGCCTGCCGAGATCATCACCACTGGTCGTCACGACCCGTGCGTGGGTATCCGAGCCACGCCCATCGCCGAGGCGATGATGGCGATCGTGCTCATGGATCACTGGTTGCGCCATCGCGCGCAGAACGGCGACGTCAAATCGACGACGCCGGTCATCACAAAGTCGGAGAAGAATCGATGAGTCGTCAATGGAATGTCGCCGTGCTTGGTGCAACCGGTCTCGTGGGCGACACCATGATCAAAGTACTCGAGGAGCGAAAGTTTCCGGTGGGCGAGCTGTATCCCCTCGCGAGCAATCGCTCGCTCGGCAAGAGCGTCGAGTTCAGTGGCAAGAGCTATCCCGTCCTCGACGTCGACACCTTCGACTTCTCCAAAGCGGACATCGGGCTTTTTTCTGCAGGCGGCGACGTCTCTCGGGTCATCGCGCCGAAGGCGGCCGCGGCAGGGTGTGTCGTCATCGACAACACTTCGGAGTTTCGTTACGACGACGACATCCCGCTCATCATCCCCGAGGTGAATGCGGCGGCGATCTCGCAGTTCACCAAGCGTCGCATCATCGCGAACCCCAACTGCTCGACCATCCAGATGCTGGTCGCGCTCAAGCCCATTTATGACGCCGTCGGCATTGAGCGCATCAATGTCGCGACCTATCAGTCGGTGTCGGGCGCCGGCAAAGAAGCCGTCGAAGAGCTTGCTGAGCAGACCGTGGCGCTCGTGAGCGGCAAAGGCCCCGTCAAGCCCAAGGTCGTCGCGGCGCAGATCGCGTTCAACGTCGTGCCGCAAATCGACAAGTTCATGGACAATGGCTACACCAAAGAAGAGATGAAGATGTTCTGGGAAACCCAGAAAATCTTTGGTGATCCCAACATCAAGGTGAATGCGACTGCCGTACGTGTTCCGGTGTTCTTCGGTCACTCCGAGGTCGTCAATATCGAGACCCGTCAAAAAATCACGGTGCCCGAGGTGCGCAAGCTCCTCGAGAAGGCCCCAGGGGTGAAGGTCATCGACACCCGCGAGAAGGCCGGCTATCCGACCGCGGCGGTGCAGGCGGCGAACGACGATCGCGTCTTCGTCGGGCGCATCCGCGAGGACATCTCGCACGAACGCGGCCTCAATTTCTGGATCGTCTCCGACAATATCCGCAAAGGTGCAGCCACCAACAGCGTGCAGATTGCGGAAATCCTCATTCGCGATCATCTTTGAGCGCGGCACGCTCTGCCGGGGGTGACATCGTGACGCAACGCGAACATTCTTTGACCATGCGGCCGAGGGCTGCGCTCCACCGTCTGCGTCTGGGTTTTGCGCTCGCGTTCGCGCTCGGTGGGGCTGGTGCATCGGCGCTCGAGCTCGGTACCGCGCGGCTCGTATCCCCGCCGGGTGCGGCACTTGAGATCGAAGTGGCGCTGCTCGAAGTCGCGGCGGGCGAACTCGATACGCTCAAACCGCAGTTGCCCGCGGGCTCACGTTCGCCGGCGCTCGCTTCCGCCTCGATCGAACTCGGTCAGTCTTCCGCGGGCGCGCCCGTGCTGCGCATTCGTACCGCGACGCCCGTCACCACCGATGACGTGCAGTTCGTAGTCGTGGCCGATTGGGGTCGTGGCCGACGATTCCGCGAGTACCTCGTTTCTTTGAGCGTACCCGCGACGCCGCCTGCACCTGCTGCGGCGACGAGCGCGTCACCCGCCTCATCCGCCTCATCGTCATCGACGCCGCCGAGTGCGATGTCAGTCAGCTCAGCGCCACCGAGCGCGGTACCGCCGAGTTCGACAATCGCGGCATCCACGGATCCGGCGCCTCGGCAATCCGCTCGCCTTGTCCGTCGCAATGAAACGTTGATGTCGATTTCGCGCGAGTTGGCGGCGGCGACTGGCGTCACGCTGCCACAGGCGATGATCGGTATCTATAGCGCGAACCCGACGGCCTTCGGACCGGGCGGCATGAGCGAGATGATCGTCGGCTCGGTCCTCACGCTGCCCGACACGGCCGCACTCAAGGCGATCTCGCCCGCGGCGGCGTCGAGCGAAGTCAGCCGGACGCTCGGCATCTGGCGCACGGGTGGGGCGACCTCCGCCCGACTCAGCGCGCCCGCGCCGGGTACGCAGACGCTGACCACGGCACCGGCCAAGCCGGCCGCTGCGCCAACAATCGCGACACCGGCTCCGGCGGCTCCAGTCGCGGCTTCGGCCCCGGCCTCGGCGTCGGCTTCCGCGCCGGCTTCCGCGTCCGCCCCGGTCGCGACGGCCCCCGCGCCCTCGGCTGAACCGCCCGTGGCGACGCCGCTCGAGCCGGCGCTGGTCCCTCCGACCGAACCCGAGACCCCCGAAGCCAAGGCCGCGCGTCTCGAGGCCGACCTGCAAGCCGCGGCAGCCGAAGTCGAGGCCCTCAAGGCCCGTCTCGCCGCCTCAGAGGCCTCCTCGGGCCCTGTCTCTGTTGGGCAGGGGGGTTGGATGGCCGAGGCCCGTCGCTGGGCCGCCAAAGCCTGGTGGTCAATACCGGCTTTGCTGCTGATCTCGCTTGTTTTGCTGATTGCCTTTCTGGTCCGGGGTCGTCGCCGGGTTGAGGCCGAGGAGGCCGCACCCCGCCAAGAGATGACCTACGACCTGCCGCCGATCAAGGCTGCGCAGGACGCCGACCCGCTCATGGACGCACCGTTGCGCACCGCCCCCGAGCGCAATGCACCCGTCGTCGTTCCCTCGATCTCGGCGACGCGTCCCGGGTCACCGAACCTCGACGAAGACCTCGAGGGCGATCCGCCGCCCGTCGACGAGGCGGGCAGCAAGATCAATCTCGCGCGCGCCTTCATCGAGATGGGCCAGCACGATGCGGCCATCCTCGAGCTGCAGGCGGCGCTGCGACTCGGCGACGAAACGCAGCGGGCCGAGGCGATCCGCTTGCTCGACTCCCTGCCGAAGTCGTGATCCCCGAAGTCGTGGCGTCGATTGCATGACCCGCTGGGCCATGGGTGTCGAATACGACGGCACGCACTTTTGCGGCTGGCAGCACCAGCCCTGTTTACGCACGCTCGAAGATGCCTTCGCGACGGCCATCGGCACGGTCGCCGATCACTCTATTTCTTTGATATGCGGCGGACGTACCGACGCCGGAGTGCACGCGGCGGGTCAGGTGATCCACTTCGAGACCGAGGCTGCGCGTTCGTCGCGCGCTTGGGTGCTCGGCACCAACGCCAACCTCGATCGCAAGGCGAGTGTGCGCTGGGCGCTGCCCGTGCCTGACTATTTCCATGCGCGCTTTTCGGCGATCCGTCGTCACTATCGCTACAGCATCTTCAATCGTAGTGCTCGCTCGGCACTGCATGACGGCCGTGCCACCTGGGTGCAGGCACCGCTCGATGTCGCGCGCATGCACGAGGGCGCGCAACATCTCGTCGGTGAGCACGACTTCAGCGCGTTTCGTGCAGCCGAGTGCCAATCGAACTCTCCTATTCGGCGCATCGATCGCCTCTCGGTGCAGCGCGAAGGGGAGCTCG
>JBIJCL010000171.1:0-4725 GCA_044344725.1 Steroidobacteraceae bacterium
CGACGAAGAGTCCTCGGCTGCTGCACCCTCGGGCCCGCTACGAAGACGCTCGATCTGCTCCTGCAAGATGACGCGGATGTTCTCGGGCGGCCCGAGCCCCAGCACTCGCTCGAAACGTTCGATGGCCAGAGGAAACTCGCCACGCCGCTGCGCCGCAACGGCCGAAAAAAACAAAGCCTTTTCGGAATCGGGCTCGAGCTTCAACGCCTCTTCGAAAATCCGTCCCGATCGCTCGTCCACCGTGCCGTCTGCCTGCAGCACCATCGCTTCAGCCATGCCGATCAACGCTTCGGCGTTGCGCCCGCTCTCAAGACGGTCGGCTCGACGATACGCCCGCTGAGCCAGCGGGTATTGCCCAAGCGCGAGGTGCGATCGACCGAGCATGAGCCAGCCCTGAACATCCTCCGGCTCGCGCTCCAGCCGACGCGCCAAACGACTGACCATCGTTGCAGGGTCATTGGCTGCGATCTCCTCGGCAGGCCACGTCCAAACGCTGGCGTAGCGATAAAGCGCGATCGCAGACACCGACAGAACGACGACGACGATCGCCGCCACGACTCGCTGCGATCGATCGCGCCAGAGCGGACGAAACATCCACAGCGAGACAGCCAGAGTCAGCGCGATGGCAATTACGATAAATGTGGTCAGCGCGCCCGTGTTCATCGATCTCGCGCCTCGTCACGACCGACTTCATCGGGATCCGAGCGGTCTGCGGGCGCCAAAGTCACCCGTTGCCGAATGATGCGAAGCGCTACGAAGAGTCCTGTGAGGAGCAACAGAATCGGCGTGATCCAAAGCCAGGCGTTGCGTGGTGAAAACTCCGGTCGAAACAAAATGAAATCTCCGTAGCGATCGCGCATGTGCTGACGAATTTCCTGATCGGTCTTCCCCTCTTCGAGAAGCTGACGAACCTCGCGTCTAAGATCGCCGGCGAGGCCGACGGGCGAGTCCGCGATCGATTGGTTCTGACACTGCATGCAGCGCAACTCGTGGGAGAGGTTCCGGTACCGCTCTTGTAACGCGGGATCGGACATTTCGATCGGGTCGATTGAGAAGGCTGTCGGAATGAAACACACCGACAGCAACATGACGAGAAGAACTCTCACGTTTCGCCCTCCGTCGAGGGTAAGCGGGTCAGAAACTCTTTCTCCCAAATTTCCCGCGTGAGCGGTCCGACGTGCTTGTACACCACGATACCGGCCGGATCGACCAGGAAGGTTTCCGGAGCTCCGTACACGCCCCAGTCGATGGCGACCTCTCCATCGCGATCGACTGCCACCACATCGTACGGATCGCCGAGCTGGGATAACCAGGACACCGCGGCCGCGTCATCGTCTTTCCAATTGAGACCGATGAGGGGAAGCCGCTCCGAGCGCGCCACCTCGAGCAACATGTCGTGCTCGTTGAGACACTCGGGACACCAGGTACCCCAAACGTTGAGGAGATACCAACGCCCCCGCATGGTCGTCTCAGAGAATACCCCCGACGAGCCGAGCACAGGCAGTGTGAACTCTGGTGCAGTCTTGCCGATGAGCGCCGATGGGATGACCGTTTTCTGCGGCGCTCGCTGAACGCCGATGAAAAGCACCGCGACCAGCAGCGCGAATACGAACGCCGGCAGCAAAAACCGCTTCACTCTTCGGTCTCCTCTCGCCGACGATATCGACGATCGGTCGCGGCGATCACACCGCCGATGGCCATCAGGAGTGCGGCGAACCAGACGTAGTTGATCAAGGGCCGCACCTGCGCACGAACGCTCCAACGACCG
Source organism: Steroidobacteraceae bacterium (assembly GCA_044344725.1). GTDB lineage: Bacteria > Pseudomonadota > Gammaproteobacteria > Steroidobacterales > Steroidobacteraceae > UBA964. Next base: position 1,769 of record JBIJCL010000171.1, read on the forward strand.
GCGCCGAGGTCTTCGCCGAGCGCCGCAAAGATATCGCGGCTCCACTGCATGTCGATGCCCGCCTCCGTCATCATCTGTCGCTGCACCCAGTAATTGCGTTTCTCCGGATGCAGGAGACCCACCGGCTTCCCGTTTTCGAGCACCTCGATCTCGCCACGCAGGGCGTCGTAATTGGGTCCCTCGGCCGTCGCAAGGCTGAGCAGCCGATATTCGAACTCGCCGACCGTACCCGACTCGCCGACGGCGAGTGCGAGATCACGCTCTCGGGTGTAGGACTCGACCGCGGTCACCGACACCACGAACAAGCCGAGCGCCGCATGGGCGATCGCCATGCCGACGACACCCCGACTCAAGGACAGGCCACGCCGCCAACGATCGATGGGATCGACGAGCGCCGAGAAGAGCAGCCACAGGCCGACTGCGAACCCGATGGGCGTGAGGATCTTCGCACCCTCCCAAACGCCGAGCACGAGTACGAGCGTGATCAATACGCCCACCACCAAAGAAATGAGGATCGCTGCTCGGCGCTCGCTCACGCGACCTTTTTTCCAACTCGAGTGGATGCCGACAGCCGCGAGCGCGAGCAAAGGCAAGGTAGGCAGCAAGAACACCGGATCGAAATATTGACGACCGACCGAAAGGGTTCCGAGCCCCAATGCATCGGAGATGAGCGGCGCCATCGTGCCCGCGAAGACCGCTCCGGCAGCGACTACGAGCAAGATGTTGTTGAACAACAGAAAAGACTCTCTCGCCGTGAATTCGAAACCCGCCTCGCTGCGCAGCAGCGGCGCCCGCCAGGCATAAAGCGTCAGCGCACCGCCGATGATGATGACGAGGAATGCAAGGATGAACATGCCGCGCGCCGGATCTGCGGCGAACGAATGCACGGAGACGAGTACACCCGAACGGACGAGAAAGGTGCCGAGCAACGACAACGAGAATCCGAGTATCGCGAGCAGCAGCGTCCAACTTTTGAAGAGCCCGCGCTTCTCGGTCACGGCCAAGGAATGAATGAGTGCCGTCGCCACGAGCCAAGGCATGAACGAGGCATTCTCGACCGGGTCCCAGAACCAATAACCTCCCCAACCGAGTTCGTAATAGGCCCACCAACTTCCGAGAGCGATGCCGACGGTGAGGAACGCCCACGCGATCGTCGTCCACGGCCGCGTCCAACGTGCCCACGCTTGATCGAGACGGCCCTCGATCATCGCGGCGCAAGCGAACGCAAAGGCCACGGCGAGTCCGACATACCCTGCGTAGAGCATCGGCGGATGTGCGGCCAGCGCGGGGTCTTGCAGCAGAGGATTGAGATCGCGTCCATCCGGCGCAGCCGGATCGAGGCGCAAGAAAGGGTTCGACGTAAACAGCGTGAAGGCGAGAAAACCGAGGCTCACCAAACCCAGCACGCCCAGCACACGAGCAGCGAACGACGACGGCAGACTCTTGGAAAGCAAGGACACCGCGAGTGTCCAGGCAACCAGAATCCACGCCCACAACAGCAACGAACCCTCGTGAGCACCCCACACGGCTGCGATTCGATAGCCCGTCGGTAGCGCAGAGTTCGAGTTCGCGGCCACGTACTCGACCGAGAAGTCGTTCTGCACGAACGCCGCCACCAGCACGCCCAACGAAAGCGTGGTGGTCAAAAATTGGACCGTGACGGCCGGACGGACGACGGCCGTCCAGGAGTCACGTCCCAGCCAGGGTCCTGCAAGACCGAATACCGATTGAGCCAGCGCCGCCAAGAGCGCCAACACCATCGCGAAAAGTCCGATCTCGGCGAGCATGTCAGGTCCCCGCCCGCGGCACAGCGCGAATGTCCGGATTCACCGGCATCACGCCGCCGTGTTTTTCTTTGATGGCCTCGGCGACCTCGGGAGGCATGTAATTCTCGTCGTGTTTGGCGAGGATTTCGTCCGCCACGAAGATTCCGTCGGAGCCGAGGCGACCGTGGGCGACGACACCCTGATTTTCACGGAAAAGATCAGGAACGACGCCTGTGTAAACCACACGGACATCGTGCTTGAAGTCGGTGACTACGAAACTCATGTCGAGACTCCCCGCTTCCCGATCGACCGTTCCAGGACGAACCATACCCCCGAGTCGAAACCGCTTCTCGATAGGCGCCTCGCCCGCCGCCACCTGCGACGGATCGAAAAAGAACATCACGTTTTCGCGAAAGGCACTCAAGGCCAGAAGGCCGGCGAGCGAAACACCCCCGAGAATTCCGACGACGAGCGTGATTCGACGTTGACGCGGTGTCATGTTGAGCTTCCTTCATCTTCGAGGGCGAAACGGCGACGGGCCTCGCGTTTTGCCTCGTCGTGGGCGCGACGAGCGAGCACGATGTTCGCGACGATCGCGAGCAGGGTTACCAGATAGGCGGGCCAGAGAAAGATGGCATAACCATCCATCGCCAAAAACTCGGTCATCGCAGTACCTCCCGAATCCAGCTCGCGGTCCGCTCTCGTCGGAGGATTTCTGCGCGCAGACGAACGAGCAGCACCGCCGCGAAGTAGAGCGTGAAACCGAGCAGCATCATGAGCAGGGGCGCGAGCATGTCGATGGGCATGGAGGGGCGATCCATCTTCATCACCGACGGTGCTTGATGGATGGAATTCCACCACTCCACCGAGTAACGAATGATCGGGATGTTGATGACGCCGACGATCGCGAGCACCGCGCTCGCCCGATCGGCACGACCGAGGTCGTCGATACCCGCCCGTAACCCCATGTAGCCCAAATAGAGGAACAACAAGATCAGTTGGGCGGTCAGGCGCGGGTCCCACACCCAGTAGGTGCCCCACATCGGCTTGCCCCACAGCATGCCGGTGGCCAAGGACACCGCCGTGAACCATGCTCCGACCCCTGCGCAACTCGCGGCGACGGCGTGGGCGACTTTCATTCGCCAAATGAGGCCTACCGCAGCGGCCGACGCCATGACGCCGTAGATCATG
>JBIJCL010000172.1:0-4712 GCA_044344725.1 Steroidobacteraceae bacterium
AACCCGGGCTCAGATCAGGGCGTCTGACGCTGCCGAACCGCCTCGTACAGCAGCATTCCGGTCGCCACCGAAACATTCAGGCTCTCGACCGCCCCGAGAGAAGGCAGCCGGACGAGCAGATCGCAATGCTCGCGGGTGTTGTGGCGTAGCCCACTTCCCTCCGCCCCCATCACGAGCACGATCGGTCCCTTGAGATCGACCTGGTCGGCGCGCTCTTTTGCGGAGGCGTCAGCCCCAACCACCCATAGCCCCCGCTCCTTGAGCTCGCGCAGACAACGGGCGAGATTCGTGACGACCGTGAGCGGCGTGGTTTCTGCGGCTCCGGCCGCGACCTTTCGAACGGTGGCATTGAGTTGAACCGCGCGATCTTTCGGAATGACGACCGACAGCGCACCGCAGGCATCGGCCGTTCGCAAGCACGCGCCGAGATTGTGAGGATCTTGCACGCCATCGAGCGCAAGCACGATGGGCGCGGCGCCAGCGCCTTCGATGGCGGCACCGAGATCATCCTCGCTCCAGGGCGCCATCGGACGCACCTCGGCGATGACGCCTTGGTGTACGGCGGCACCGGTGATTTTGTCGAGACGCTGCGTCTCGATTCGCTCGACCGAAATCTTCGCTTTCGTCGCGAGCGCCAGCAGCGCCGTCACGCGCGCATCTTCGCGACCGCGCGCCACGAAAACTTTGAGCACGCGATCGGCATGACGCTCGAGCAGCGCCTGCACTGCGTGAAGACCGTGAACCATTTCGGTGGATCCCATCGGCCGCATCCTACCGCGGTCGGCGCCGATGTCGGGCACCCTCGCGGGGCGAATGATGCGGCGTACGCCGGGGCTTGCCCTCGATGAGAGGCACTGGGTCGTCGAGTTCGAGATCGACGAGACCCTCGACCGGGTTTGCATTGGTCACGACGACTCTCACGGCCGTACCGATCCCGAGCCGCTGTTTTCGGCGCTTGGCGAACCAGGCCTGCCCGTTCGACTCCATCACGTACTCGTCATCGTCGAGCGAATCGAGACGCAGCAAGCCGTCGATCCCGAGCCCTCGCAACTGCACGAAGCAGCCGTACCCCACGACCGTGGTGATCAGCCCATCGAACGTCTGCCCCAGGCGCTCGCGCAGATAACTGCATTTCAGGAAGGTGTCGACGTAACGATCAGACTCGTCGGCACGCTTTTCGAGTCGCGAAAGATCCTGCCCGAGACTGCTGAGCTCGTCGGCACCATATCGTCGACCCGTCGGATCGTCCGCCTCCACCACGGTCTTCAACGCTCGGTGTACGACGAGATCGGGATAGCGCCGGATCGGCGAGGTGAAATGCGCGTACTCGCCCAGCGCGAGGCCGAAGTGGCCGATGTTGGTGGGCTGGTAGATGGCTTGCGGCATCGACCGCACCACCAGCGACTCGATGAACGGCAGATCGACGCTGCCACTCGCGCGCTCGGTGATTTGTCGCAAGTCGCGGGGCTCGATTTCTTCGGGCAGGTCGACATCGATGCCGAGCGATGCGAGTTGCGTGAGCAACTGATCGATTTTTTTCTCTTCCGGCGTGCCGTGAACGCGGTAGAGACCCCCCGCCTTCGCCTCCTTGAGCTGACGCGCCGCCGCGACGTTCGCGAGGATCATGCATTCCTCGATGAGCTTGTGCGCATCGTTGCGGCCGTAGAGCCCGATGCTCCTCACGCGCCCCTCGGTATCGAACTCGAAGGCAGGTTCGGTGCTTTCGAAATCGAGCGCGCCTCGACGATGCCGCGCCTTGAGCAGCGCCCGGTAGAGATCGACGAGCGGCGACAACTTCGGCAGCAACGCTCCGACGGTGCGACGCGCCTCCGGGCGCCCCTCGAAGAGCGCCTCGAACGCGAGCTTGTAGGTGAGCCGCATGTGGCTGCGCATCACGGCGGGATAAAAGCGAAATTCGAGGAGCGCGCCTCCGCGACTGACGAGCATGTCGGCGACGAAACAGAGTCTGTCGACCTCGGGCTCGAGCGAGCACAAATGGTTCGAGAGCGCCGTCGGCAACATCGGCAGTACGCGGTTCGGAAAATAGACCGAGGTACCCCGCTCGAGCGCATCGATATCGAGGCCCGAACCCGATCGGACGTAGTGACTGACGTCGGCGATCGCGACGACGAGCCGAAAACCTTTGGCATGCGGTTCGGCATAGACCGCATCGTCGAAATCGCGAGCATCCTCGCCATCGATGGTGACGAGCGGCATGTTTCGCAAATCGATACGGCCCCTCGCCTCGCGCGGATCGATGCGTTCACCGTAGGCCTCGGCTTCCTGCAGCGCTGCAGCACGGAATTCGACCGGCAAAGAATGTCGCGCGATCGCGGTCTCCGTCGCCATTTCGAGCGGGCGCTCGGGATCGAGACGACGGACGACCTCGGCCATCGCACTGCGATGCTCGTCGGGATAGCGCGTGATGCGCGCGATGACCCAATCGCCTGCCCGCGCGCCGGCGAGTTTGTCCTGCGGCACGAGGCAACGCAGGCTGAGTCGTCGGTCGACCGAATGCACGAAGAGCGTACGTCCGACAGCCTCGACCGTACCGAGAAACGCCGTAACGCCGCGCGAGAGTATTTTCTCCATCTCCCCGGAGAGACGTCCGTCGCGCGCTCGCTGGACGCGTACGCGAACGCGATCACCCGAGGTCAGGCCCGTCATCTCTGGAGGAGGCAGGAATACGCTCTCCTCTTGTCCTTCCACCCGCACGAACCCAAAGCCCGATCGGTGTGCCGAAACGACGCCTTCCAAGGTTCCGATACTGCTGCGTCCGTGAGGATTACGCTCGCGATTTCGCGCGTCATGGCGCTGACCCGGGCGAGGCCCACGGCTCGATTTTCGTGACTTCAATTGACAGTCCTCATGGTGCTGCGTAATTTACGCGGCCCACCTTGCCCGGGTGGCGGAATTGGTAGACGCACTAGTTTCAGGTACTAGCGGGTAACACCGTGGAGGTTCGAGTCCTCTCCCGGGCACCAAACTTGGGGTTGATCGACCGATCAGTCCGCGATCTCGAACGTAAGCCCGGCTCGTGACACGAGACGGGTGAGCAATCGATCGCCGAACGCCGTCGAGGGCGTCCAAAAACCGCCGCTGAGTTCCGACTTTTGCACCTCGAGTGCCAAACACACTGCAGCCTCACCGAGCATCTTGGCCGTCGATCCGTACCCCGGATCACGATCGCCCGTGACCTTTGCACGAATCTCCCGACCCTCGTCCGTACGTCCGAAAAAACGCAGATCAAAGAAACCGCGCCGCTGCGCCTCGGGACTCGGCCCCTCGCCCGGCTTCGGCAGCACATAGCGCTCGAGCAAGGCACGCGCGGGCCCGATCGCACTCGCGAACATGAACGCACCCAGACCCAGTGCGGTTCCGATCGCTGCGAGACGCCCCTTTAGCCCGCGACCCGTCGAGACCGCCTCGTCGTAGCGGAAATCGCGCGTGTAGGAGTGTCCACTGAGCGCATTGCTGCGATGCACGATTCGCGTGTTGATGGCCGCCATCACGAAGGGCGCAACGAAGCCCTTGAAGTCTGCATCGTAGAGCGCCGACGAGACATTCGGTTGCCGCACATTCGCACCACCCGTCATGCCAACGCACAGCGAGTAAGGATTGGCGAGCTCCTTGCGCAACGCAGGATTCGCACGAACTTCTTTGGCGACGTTGAGCAAACTCGCCGCAGTGCCGCCCGAGAACCCTCCGCGCATGGCGCGAACGCGCATCTTCACGCGGCTCGCAGGTCGACCGAAACGTTGCCGAGCGTGCTGCTGCAGAAAGAACACACCGAAATCGGACGGAATGGAATCGAAGCCGCAGCAATGGACGATTCGGGCGCCACTCGCCTTCGCGGCACTCTCGTATCGCTCGATCATCCGACGTATCCACTGCACCTCGCCGGTGAGGTCGCAGTAGTCGGTGCCTGTCTCGGCACAGGCTTTGACGAGCGGCTCGCCGTAGAGCGCGTAAGGTCCGACCGTCGACACGACGACTTTCGCGCGCACGGCAAGCGAGCGCATCGCATTTTCGTCGGCGGCGTCGGCCACGATGACGGGAAGTCCGTCGGCCGCACCCGCGAGCTCGTGCTTGAGCTCCGCCAAGCGCGCAGCCGAGCGCGCGGCGATCGCCCAACGCAGCCGACTGCCGTCGTTACCGTAAGTATCGAGGAGATAGCGACAAAGAATTCGACCCACGAAACTCGTGGCACCGAATACAACGATATCGAATTCGCGCATGGGTCCTCCCCCTCGATCGGGCATCACCCGAACGGGTGGCGACGGATGATAGTCTGATCTCGATCGGGTCCCGTCGAAATCACGTCGATGGGTACGCCCACGAGCTCCTCGATGCGACGCAGGTAAGCTCTCGCCTGATCGGGCAGATCGGCTTCGCGGGTGACACCGAAGGTGGTCCCCTTCCAGCCCGGAAGATCTTCGTAGACCGGCTCGACATCGGCGAAACCGTCGACCAAGAGCGGCGGCTCTCGCGACACGACGCCCGACGCGCGATAGCCGACGCATACACGGATGGCATCGAGCCCATCGAGCACGTCGAGCTTGGTCATGCAAAGTCCGGAGACGCTCGAATGGATGACCGATCGGCGCAACGCGACGGCGTCGAACCAGCCGCATCGACGGCGGCGTCCGGTTACTGCACCGAACTCTTGTCCCACGCGTTGCAGATGCTCGCCCGTCTCATCGAAAAGTTCG
>JBIJCL010000296.1:0-2795 GCA_044344725.1 Steroidobacteraceae bacterium
GGTGCCGTGAACGGGGGAGCCTCGTTCCCCGACGCTCTGATCGGAACCACCGGACTTCGTGCGCCGACGTTGGACACGATAGGCGGCGCGGTACTCAGCCCGACGTTTGACGAGTTTGCACCCAATACGCTCGTTATTCCGAACCAGGGAATTTTCACGAGCTATCTCTCCGATAGTTTCGCCTTCAACCTGGCGCTCGATGCGGCGAAGGAGCAGGGCCTCGCCAAAATTCTCGCCGAGCCAACGCTTACCACAGTGCCGGGTCAGGAAGCGACGTTCCTGTCGGGTGGAGAGTTTCCTGTGCCGGTGCCGCAGGGGGATCGTAACGTCACCATCGAGTTCAAGGATTTCGGTATCTCGCTCAAGGTTTTGCCGGTCGTGTTGGCAGGTGATCGAATCAACACCAAGCTCGACGTGTCGGTCAGTGAAATTTCCAATGCCACCTCCGTCGTATTGAATCCGGCCCAGGCGAGCTCGACGTTTGTCGTGCCATCGCTCACCCGGCGCAACGCCACGGGCACGGTCGAACTCGCGGACGGCCAGACGATCGCGCTTGCAGGACTCTTCAGCGACAACGTTCGCTCGATCGTCACGAAGTTTCCTGGCCTCGGGTCGATGCCCATTCTGGGCGCATTGTTCAGAAGTCAGGATTTTTTGAAGGGCAGCACCGAGCTCGTGATTCTGGTGACGCCGCGACTCGCGCGTCCGGTGGATCCGAAGCGACTCGAATTGCCGACCGATCGTTATCAGGAGCCCACCGATTGGGACTTCTTCATGTTGGGGCGACTCACCCAGGAGGATAAGCCATGAAACATTTCAACTTTTCGAAAGTGATGGTCCTGAGTGCCGCGTTACCCATCGTGACGGTTGGGTGTGCGATCACCGACCCGAAACTGGCAGACGGCCGTAATGTGCGTGCGGTCATGGCGGCGCAGATCGAGGACGCAGCCGCCAGCGAGCGGCACGGTGCCGCCGCACCCCAGGGTACGGATTCGGAGGTCTCGGCGGCTTCGGTTCGCGCCTTGCGACAGCGCGGCGCAGAGGGGGCCTCCAAGCCTGGATTCTTTGAGGCGCTATTCGGTGCAATCGCGGGGAAGTGACATGACATCGCGGGCGTTTCGCAGCAGACGTCGGGAACGGGGCAGCGTATTGATCCTCGTGGTGATCGCGGCCGCGGCGTTGATCGGTATCGCCGGGCTCGCGCTCGATGCGAGTCGCGTTGGCTATATGAAGGCTCGTCTGCAGAGCGTGGCCGATGCGATGGCGCTGGCAGCGGCGAAGCGTCTCGATGAGACGGGTAGCACCGCTTCGGCATGCGAGGCTGCTCGAGCGTCGTTGATTGCCAATGCGCAGGGCTTCAAGGAGCTCGCGGAGTCGCTCCCGTCGCCGGTGAGTTGCAGCGATATCGATCTCCAATACTCCTCGACGATCCCGTTCGATCCGACCCAGCCTGGCGTGGCGCGGTATGTCCGAGTGTTTCTGGATGAGATTGAGACGGGCGCAAGCCTCGCCCAAGCACTCGGCTTCACGACGCTCGAGGTCGCGGCCAGTGCCGTGGCGGGGCCGAGCGCGCCGCTCGCCGAAGTGTGCAGCGTGCTGCCCATCGCCGTCTGTGGAACGGCGGAGAAGCCGAACTACGGTTTCGTTCCGGGGCGGGTCTATCTACTCAAAGGGAAGGAAAACATCGGAGATGGTACGCAGTTCGGCGATTTCCACTTCCTTTCGATGTCGGGTAGCGGAGCGTCGGTCTTACGCCGGGACTTCGCGGGCGGATTTGCGTCCTGCGTACCCGTGATGGGGGGTGTGTCCTATCCAATCAAGTCTGGTGGAAATGTAGGCCCGGTCGCGCAAGGCGTGAATACCCGATTCAATGAATACGCATCGGGTCTCGCGCCAGAGGAGTATCCGCCCGATGTATTGTGGAAAGGTACGGGACAACCTCCGGACAAGCCCATTACGGCCGACAAAGACGGCACGTTGCGACAGGGCTCGAATGTGATCGTCTGGGGGACAGACGTCGCCGTACCGAACCGTACCGATTATTTGAATCGTCTTGCGTCGGGTCCTTACGACAGTCCGTTGTTACCGGCTCCTAATGGCGGTGCATTGCTTCGCCGCGAGGTCGCCGTACCGATCGCCAATTGCGGCAACATCAACGGTAACAACATCGAGCTGCGCGGGGCCGGTTGTTTCTTCCTGCTCCAGAAAATGGTGGGAAGCGGGTCTGAGTCGCAGCTGATCGGTGAGTTCCTGTCGGATTGCGAGGCGATCGGCACGCCAGGGCCCGATCCGGGAAGCGGTGGGCCGTATGTCATCCAGTTGTTCCGTGATCAGAGCAGTAGCGACTCATGAGCCGCTCGTCGCGCATCCTCGGCATTGCAGCCGTCGAGATGGTGATCACATTGCCGCTCATTCTTTTGCTGCTGACGCCTGTCGCGGAGCTCGGTCGCGCGTTCATCCAGTACTCGCGGCTGTCGCACCGCGTGCAAGCAGGCGCGCGCTTCGTCGCCGATAACTCTTATCAAGGGTCGACCGGAGTTCCGGTATTGACGGAGCAAGTCCGGCAGCAGGCAATTAATCTGGTGTTGTACGGACGAACCGTAGGGACAGGAACCGATCCCTTGTCGGTTCCCGAGCTCGCGGAGAGCGACCTTTTCATTGACGTGGGCTCAAGTGGTCTGGTGACGCTCTCGGCGAACTACACCTACCGACCCATGATTGCGGGTCTGCTGCCCGTCTTCGGTTTTGGTGACGATCTCGACATCAGCACGCTCAAGCTTCAGCCGCGAGCCGTC
>JBIJCL010000205.1:0-4161 GCA_044344725.1 Steroidobacteraceae bacterium
GGTTCAGCTGAGCCGTCTGCCCGTGGTCAAGACCGGCACGGCGGGCCTTAAACCCTTCGGCTACGACCTTTTCGACGAAGCGCCCTCGACCTTTGCGCCCATGACGGACATCCCGGTACCGGCCGATTATGTGGTGGGCGCGGGGGACCAGCTGAATGTGCAGCTCTTCGGCAGCCAGAACAGTACCCTGAAGCTCGCCGTGGGCCGAGATGGCCGTGTGAACTTCCCCGAACTTGGGCCGATTGGTGTGGCTGGAAAGAGTTTTGATTCCGTGCGCGGGGAGATCGAGGCGCGCGTCGCTCAGCAGATGATCGGCACGCAGGCGAGCGTAGGCCTCGCCGATACGCGCTCCATCCGCGTGTTCGTCCTCGGTGAGGCGCAGAAGCCTGGGTCCTACACCGTGAGTGGCCTCGCTACCGTGACGAGTGCACTCTATGCTTCGGGCGGAATCAAGACCACGGGTTCTTTGCGCGATGTGCAGTTGAAGCGCCAAGGCGCGCTGGTGCGTCGTCTTGATTTGTACGATCTTTTGCTCCGCGGCGACACCAGCAACGATGCCAAGTTGCAGGCGGGCGATGTCATCTTCATCCCGCCTGTCGGCGCGACGGTGTCGGTGGAGGGTGAGGTTCGCCGCCCGGCAATTTATGAACTCAAAGGCTCGGTCTCGCTTGGGGCGGCCGTGGCCCTCGCAGGCGGGCTGACTAATGAGGCGGATGACAGCCGGGTGGCCGTGCTGCGTGTGGGCGAGGACAAGCGCCGCGTTGCGCTCAATTTGCCGCTCAATACGTCGGAGGGTAGGTCGGCAGCGCTTCGCAATGGGGATGCCGTGCGCGTGCAGCGGCTTCGGCCCACACTGGATGCCGGCGTGTCTTTGGAGGGTCATGTGTTCCGTGCAGGCACGGTGGCCTGGCGCGAGGGTCTGCGACTGTCTGAACTCATTCCCTCGGTCGATGAACTCAAACCCGATGCAGACCTCAACTACGTGCTGATCCGCCGCGAACTGCCGCCCGATCGGCGCCTTGCCGTGCTGTCTGCTGATCTTGCCGCTGCCCTTCGGTCGCCGGGTTCCGCGGCGGATGTGCCGCTCGCGGCCCGTGATCGGGTGATCGTGTTCGACATGGAAGCCGGGCGCCGCCAGGTACTGAACCCCTTGCTCGCGGAACTTCGGCGCCAGGGCGGCGTGGAGACCCCGAGCGCTGTCGTGAGCATCGGCGGACGGGTGAAGGCGCCGGGTGAGTATCCGCTTGAGCCCGGCATGCGCGTGAGCGATCTTTTGCGAGCTGGCGGCAATCTCGAAGATTCCGCTTATGGTGTGAAGGCAGAACTCTCTCGCTTTGTCAGCGGGCGTGATGAGCGCAAGAGCGAACTTATCGAGATTGATCTTGCTGCCGTGCGCCGCGGCGAGGCTGCGGCAGACATAACGCTCCAGGCCTTCGATGCGCTCATTGTCAAAGAATTGCCGGAGTGGGCGAAGCAGGAATCGGTTACGGTTTCAGGTGAGGTTCGCTTCCCGGGTGCCTACCCGATCCGCCGAGGTGAGACTCTGCGCTCGGTGATCGAGCGGGCGGGTGGCCTCACAGGTCTCGCCTTCATCAAGGGTTCGGTTTTTACCCGTCTTGAACTCCGTGAGCGTGAGGCTGAGCAGATCAACCGGCTCACCGAGCGCCTGCAGTCAGATCTCGCAGCTACTGCCATTCAGGCGGGCCAGATTGCCCAGGGCCAGCAGGCCGCTCAGGGAGCCATGAACGCCCAAGCACTGCTCGGACAATTAAAAACCAGCAAGCCGATCGGACGGCTCGTGATCGACCTCGACCGGGTGCTTGCCGGCAACGTAGGCTCGCCCTCAGACGTTCTCCTTCGCGATGGCGACCAATTGATCGTTCCGAAGATCCGGCAGGAAGTGACGGTGCTCGGTGAAGTGCAGAACGGTACCTCGCACCTCTACCGTGCAGGCCTCTCCCGCGATGACTACGTCAATCTCAGTGGCGGTCTCACCCGCAAGGCCGATAAGAGCCGCATCTACGTGGTGAAGGCGGATGGCAGCGTGGTCGCGAAGACTGGCTGGCTCGCCGATGGCAAGACCGCTATTCAGCCTGGCGACACCATCGTGGCCCCGCTCGACACCGAGCGCTTGCCGCCGCTGCCCTTCTGGCAAGCGGTGACGAGCATTATCTACAACGCGGCGGTTGCCGTGGCGGCGATTGGTTCGTTGTAAGGGGTCTTAAGATGAATCTCTCTGCTTTCAAGGCCTACGATGTTCGGGGCCGCATCCCCGACGAGATCAATGAGGACCTCGCCCGCGATATCGGACGTGCCTATGCGGCGTTCGTCCAGCCGAAGCGCGTGGTCGTGGGGCGCGATATCCGGCTAACGAGTGCGACTCTGGCCGAAGCCTTGACAGAGGGGCTGCTCGAGAGCGGCGTGGATGTCTACGACATCGGGCTCTGCGGCACAGAGGGTGTTTACTACGCGACGGCTGCTGGGGATGAGGCGGGCGGTTTCGATGGCGGCATCATGGTGACCGCGAGCCACAATCCGCCCGATTACAACGGCATGAAGTTCGTGCGCGAGGGCTCCCGCCCGGTCAGTGCGGATACGGGTCTCAAGGACATGGCCGCCATGATCCGGGAGCGCCGACTGCCGCTACCCGCCGCGGAGCGGGGTGAATCTCTGGGTCGACGGCATCATCTGGAGACGGCGAAGCCCTACGTTGATCATTTACTTGGGTACGTCGACCGCTCGGCGCTGCGTAAATTGAAGGTGGTAGTGAACGCGGGTAACGGCGGCGCGGGGCTTTTTGTGGACCTGCTTGAGCCGTATCTGCCTTTCGAGTTCTTGAAGTTGAACCACGCGCCTGATGGCACCTTCCCCAACGGCGTTCCGAACCCCATGCTGGAGGCGAACCGCTTGCCGACGGCCGAGGCCATCCGTGCAAGCGGAGCCGATGTGGGCCTGGCATGGGATGGGGATTTTGATCGGTGTTTTTTCTTCGATGAAACCGGTCGGTTTATCGAGGGCTATTATCTCGTCGGATTATTAGCCGAAGGGTTTCTCGCCCGTGAGCCCGGTGCGCGCATCGTGCACGACCCGAGGTTGACCTGGAATACGCTCGATGTTGTGCAGCGTTTAGGTGGCAAGCCCGTGTTGTCGAAGTCAGGCCACGCGTTTATCAAGCAGAAAATGCGCGAGGTTGATGCTGCCTATGGCGGCGAGATGAGCGCGCACCATTATTTCAGGGATTTTGCCTACTGCGACAGTGGCATGGTCCCCTGGCTCATCGTGCTTGAGCGCATTTGCACCTCGGGCAAATCGCTATCAGAACTAGTGGGTGAGCGGATGAAGCTCTTTCCCTGCAGTGGCGAGATTAACCGACGGATTCCGGATAGTGCTGGAGCCCGAGCGGCGGTTAAAGCTCGGTATGGTTCTCAGGCTTTGAGTGAAGACCACACCGATGGCTTGTCGCTCGAGTTTGCAGAGTGGCGCCTGAATCTGCGTTCCTCGAATACCGAGCCTTTGATCCGGTTGAACGTGGAAGCGCGCGGTAGCGAGGCGCTGATGCAGGAGAAGACCGCTGAGGTGCTCGACCTGCTCGCCGGGCTCGGGGCCGTGGCTGCCGACCACTGAACCCCGCCCGGCGGTTACCCCAGATTATCTTATCGATAATTATCCGGGGATTTTGAAACTCTCTCTCGGCTTGCCCGCCTTCTCCGCTTCAACCAGCCAGCGCGGTGTCTTCCCTCGGCCCGTCCAGGTATTGCCGGCTTCATCGCGGTATTTGATCGCCACCGTGCCCCCCGATTTACGGGGCTTTTTGGGCGCTTTCGCGGGCGCAACGGGTTTGGCACTAGCGGCTCCGCCTAGATCAGCGAGCGTGACGCCGAGCTTTTTCATCAGCGCCTGCACCTTCTTGATAGCGGGCGCCTTGTTTTGTTCGGCAGCGGCCAACTGTTTTTGCAGCAGCGCGATGCGGGCCTTTAGGGCGTCGGCAGATAAACGGGGCATAATTAGTCCTCTGAATGAACGGGATTTTCAATACCGTACGCATTAATGGTCATAATGTCCATACATTAACGGGGTATGTGACCCGAAAAAGGAGCTTGGCGACACCGAATCGCCCGTCAAGTTTTGTCGGCGGCTTCGAATAGGGTTCTTTTGTTCGCG
>JBIJCL010000173.1:0-4687 GCA_044344725.1 Steroidobacteraceae bacterium
GCGGGTGATGCCGCGAATTTCAGCGACTCGGCTTTCATCGCGGCCGGTGCAACGATCGTACCGAATGCCTCAGAGCTCTTTGCGAGTTCGGAGATCGTCTTCAAGGTTCGCGCGCCCTCATCCGCCGAAGTGGCGAGCATGCGGCCGGGCACCACGCTGATCAGCTTCATCTGGCCCGCTCAAAATCCGGAACTCATGAAGCAGATGGCGGAACGTCAGCTGACGGTCCTTGCCATGGACAGCGTCCCGCGTATCTCGCGGGCTCAAAAAATGGACGCGCTGTCCTCGATGGCGAACATTGCCGGCTATCGTGCTGTCATCGAGGCGGCCCATCACTTCGGTCGATTCTTCACGGGTCAAATCACCGCTGCAGGCAAAGTGCCGCCCGCCAAAGTTTTCGTCATCGGCGCGGGTGTTGCGGGGCTCGCTGCCTTGGGTGCCGCGGTCGGCCTTGGTGCGATCGTTCGCGCCAACGACACCCGACCGGAAGTTGGCGATCAAGTGAAGTCGATGGGCGCGGAGTTCGTGCCTGTCGAGTATCAGGAAGAAGGCACCGGTGTGGGTGGCTACGCCAAGGTAATGAGCGAAGGTTTCCAAAAAGCCCAGCGCGAAGTCTTCGCGAAGCAGGCGAAAGATGTCGACATCATCATCACGACAGCGCTGATTCCCGGCAAACCTGCGCCCAAGCTCATCACCGCCGAGATGGTTCGATCCATGCGTCCGGGCAGCGTGATCGTCGATCTTGCCGCGGAGCAGGGCGGAAACTGCGAGTTCACCGTTCCGGGTGAGGTCGTGGTGCGAGAGGGTGTCACCATCATCGGTTACACCGACTTGCCGAGCCGACTCTCCAAGCAGGCGTCGACGCTTTATGCGACCAATTTACTTCGCCTGACGGAGGAGCTCTGTAAGACGAAGGATGGCGTGATCAACGTCAATTTCGAAGACGAGGCCATTCGGGGTGCGACCGTCATCAAGGAAGGCGCAGTCACCTGGCCGCCACCGGCGCCTCGTCTGTCGGCCGCGCCGCAACAAGCGAAGCCGGCCGCGGCGGCACCGGCAGTCTCGGCCGCGCCAAAGAAATCGTCTCATGGTCATGGCGGTGGCGGAGAACCCATGTCCGCGAAGTCGCTGGCCATCACGTTTGCGGTGGGGGCCGCTTTGTTCTGGTTGATCGGAGCCTATGCCCCTGCATCGTTCCTCGGGCATTTCACGGTCTTCGTGCTCGCCTGCTTCATCGGCTACATGGTCGTCTGGAACGTGACGCCCTCCTTGCATACGCCGCTCATGAGCGTCACCAACGCAATATCCAGCATCATCGCCGTGGGGGCGATCGTGCAGGTCGCGCCGCCCTTGGCGGGCTCGACCTCCGATCGGCCAGACACCCTGATTCTCGGTTTGGCTGTCGCAGCGCTCGCGCTGACGGCAATCAACATGTTCGGCGGATTCGCCGTCACTCGTCGCATGCTCGCGATGTTCCGCAAATAAGAGGCCGCCGACATGTCAGACAATATCGCGACTGTTGCTTATCTCGGCGCTGCCATTCTCTTCATCATGAGTCTCGGCGGATTGTCGAATCCCGAAACCTCGCGCCGCGGAAACTTCTACGGCATGGTCGGTATGACCCTCGCTGTGCTTGCCACGGTGTTTGGGCCGCGTGTCGATCCTGTCATCGGGCTACCCTGGATCATCGGCGCGCTGGTCGTCGGTGGCGCCATCGGCTTGTACGCCGCGCGCAAAGTCCAAATGACTCAAATGCCCGAGCTGGTGGCGCTCATGCACAGCCTCGTCGGCCTCGCCGCATGTTTCGTCGGCTTCGCCAGTTACGTCGATACCTCGGTGGTTTATACGGGCGCCGAAAAAGCCATTCACGAAGTCGAGATTTATATCGGCATCCTGATCGGTGCCGTCACGTTCTCCGGCTCGGTGATCGCCTTCGGCAAGTTATCCGGAAAAATCGGTGGTAAGCCCTTGCTGCTGCCCGGCCGCCACTGGCTCAACCTGCTCGCGCTCGTCGTAGTCATTTGGTATGGCGCTCAATTCGTAGCGGCTCCCGACACCGACGCCGGCATGGTGCCTCTTGCGATCATGACGGTGATCGCGTTGCTCTTTGGCATCCATATGGTCATGGCGATCGGCGGAGCTGATATGCCGGTCGTAGTGTCGATGCTTAACAGCTACTCGGGATGGGCTGCCGCTGCGACCGGGTTCATGCTGTCCAACGATCTGCTGATCGTGACCGGCGCGCTGGTCGGGTCCTCGGGAGCTATCCTGTCGTACATCATGTGCCGCGCGATGAATCGAAACTTCATCAGCGTCATCGCTGGAGGCTTCGGCACTGGCGGTGGTGCTACACCGGCCGCGGCGTCAGGTGAACAACCTGCGGGCGAGGTCGTTGCGGTCAGCGCCATCGAGACCGCGGAGATGCTTCGTGCGGCCAAGAGCGTGGTGATCATTCCGGGATATGGCATGGCAGTCGCTCAGGCGCAGCACACCGTCTATGAAATTACCAAGTTCCTTCGAGAGAAGGGCGTAAACGTTCGCTTTGCCATCCATCCGGTGGCGGGTCGTATGCCAGGGCACATGAATGTGCTGCTCGCCGAGGCGAAGGTGCCTTATGACATCGTCCTCGAAATGGACGAGATCAACGACGACTTCCCGGACACCGATGTATCGATCGTCATCGGCGCGAACGACATCGTCAATCCGGCTGCCGAGGACGATCCGACGAGTCCGATCGCCGGGATGCCGGTTCTGCAAGTCTGGAAGTCGAAGACCTCCATCGTCATGAAGCGCTCAATGGCTTCGGGTTATGCAGGGGTCGACAACCCGCTCTTCTTCAAAGAAAACAACCGCATGCTGTTCGGTGATGCGAAGAAGATGCTCGATGAGGTTCTCGGCGCACTGAAAGCCTGACCCCGGAGTTCCGGCGTTTTTCGTGCGACATCGCGCGGACTGAGCGACGCATCTGCGAGAGACTGTCCCTCGTCGAGATCGCGAACGTTCCGCCCCTTGGGGACAATCGCGAATCGCCGAGCCCGAAGCGGTGGACGGTTCTCGTCCACTACTCTGATGGTGAAGGGATCATCAGGGCTGGTACTTGAAACACTGGCTTCGGGCTCTTTTCTCTGCGCGTTTAGTTCTCTGCGCCCTCAGTCGTAAATCAGTGCGCGTTGGCGTGCTGCGGCGAAATCGGCGTTCCCTTCGCGCCACGAATCGATGATGGTATAGGCGTCGAGCCCGGACTCGAGTTGTCGTCGAAGTTCCGTATTCCCCCAATGAATGCCCACCGGGCGCTCCTCTTTGAACAAGAATTTCTCCGGATACATCGTCCGAAGGGTCGTGAGGATGGCGATCGACGTCCGAATCGGGCGATAGGCTTTAGGGTCGGTGAGCTTAAGACGCACCCCTCGCAGCGGCTTGTCTTTGAACGAAGCGTAGAAGGGCTTGTAGTAAATCGCCTGGAAGCGGACGCCGGGCAGGCCCTTCGCTTGTAAGGCCTCTTCGAATTTCGAAGCGTCGATGAATTCCGCTCCGATCACTTCGAACGGCATGGTCGAACCAACCCCGTCGTTAACGCCTTGTAGCGTGGCTGAGACCATTCCCGTCGTGGCATACAAATAAGCTTGAGTCACCGATGGAATGTGCGGAGAGGTGATGGTCCATGTCAGGCCCGTATCGTCCCAGATCATCGAGCGCTTCCAGCCGCGCATCGGCACCACGTGAAGCGTGCAGCCGATCTTGAGTCGATCATTGAAGAACCGTGCCGCCTCGCCAAGCGTCATGCCGTGCGTTACCGGCATGGGCCCCCAGCCAATGAAGCTGCGGAATCGATCCTCGATCATCGGCCCTTCGAAATGCAGACCACTCAGCGGATTAGGGCGATCGAGGACGACGAGGGGGATATTGGTCTCCGCGCAGGCACGCATGACTTCGCCGAGAGTCGAGATGTAGGTATAGGTTCTCGAGCCGACGTCCTGAATGTCGAACATCAGCATGTCGACTCCCTCTAGCGCGGCCTTGGAAGGTTTGCGATCTTTCCCATAGAGACTGACGACGGGTACCCCCGTTTGCGGATCTCGCCCATCGTCGACTTTTTCTCCTGCGGGGACTTCTCCTCGAATGCCGTGTTCGGGCCCGAAGAGACGAACGAGCGATACCCGAGGATCACGGGCGAGGCGATCGACCGTAGGGACGAGCGCGGCATCAACACCAGACTGATTGGTGACGAGCCCGATACGTTTGCCACTAACGAGGGCGATGTAGGCGCTTTCGCGCTCCAGCAGAACGTCGACACCGAGTTGAACCGTTGGCGAAGCGAAAGCAGGCTGGGCCGCGATGAGGGAGGCGAAAAGGACGAAGATGATTTTCATACTTTGATGTACCAGTTCCGACGTTGCATCCAGGCAGCGATCGCCCAGTACGCGAGGAGAGTGACGATTGCATAGAGTAGCGATCCAAGCCGTGGATCGTCGGCGAGAGGTGCAAAAAACTCTCGATGGATGAGTGGCAAAAGATTGATGTAGGCCGGCGTGCCGTCCTCGTGGGAGCCGTCTCCGAATCTTACCAACGAAAGCAATCGCGGAACGAGGCCACTCAGGGCGAAGATGAACAGAGCATTCCGCCCAAAGGCCTCGCACGCACGCCAGCCTGTTTCGAGTGGGCGTGAGATCCAGTGACGTCGCTCGAC
>JBIJCL010000005.1:0-16415 GCA_044344725.1 Steroidobacteraceae bacterium
CGGAATGGCCGTGAACTGTCCGGTGGCACCACCTTGCAGGAAGAGCACTTTGTAGTTCGCCGGAATCGACATGAGTTCACGAAGATCGCTCTCCGCTCGTTCGGCCACGGCCACGAAAGGCTTGCTGCGGTGACTGACCTCCATGACCGACATGCCGCTGCCCTGCCAATCGAGAAGCTCATCCCTCGCTTGCTCGAGCACTTCGAGGGGCAAGGTGGCGGGGCCCGCCGCGAAATTGAACACGCGCATCGGGGTCACCTTCTAAGAAATGTCAATGAACGTTGGGAGTGTCAGGTGGAGTCGACGCGGCGCCTTCGGTTCCGGCCGCTGCGCCCTCACCCGAGGTCGAATGCTCGTCGTCGCCCAGAGAGTCGATGCCCTCCACGCTGACGAGGCGCTCGCCATCGTCGAGTCGGATGAGCCGGACGCCTTGGGTGTTTCGGCCGACGATCGAGATCTCCGAAACACCCGTGCGAACGAGCGTGCCGTTGGAGCTGATCATCATGATTTCTTGGTCGGTCTGCACCTGCAGCGCCGCGACCGTCGAACCGTTACGTTCCGTCGTCTGCAACGCGATGACACCCTGCCCACCGCGACCATGCAGCGGGAAATCTTCGAGCGGGGTGAGCTTGCCGTAACCGTTTTCGCTGGCCGTCAGGATGAGCCCATCGCCGACGACAACCAAGGAGATGACCTCCTGACCCTCGGCGAGTTTGATACCGCGAACGCCGGTGGCATCGCGACCCATCGGACGGACTTCGTCCTCGTTGAAGCGAATGGCTTTACCGCCGCTCGAGCACAGGATGATGTCGCGCTTGCCATCGGTAAGACCGACGCCGACGAGTCGGTCGCCATCGCGCAAATCGACGGCAATGATGCCGGACGGACGCGGACGCGAATACGCCGACAGCGGGGTCTTTTTGACCGTGCCGTGACTCGTCGCCATGAACACGAAGTTTTCGTCGTCGAACTGCTTGATCGGCAGCACCGCATTGATCTTCTCGCCCTCTTCGAGCGGCATGAGATTGACTAACGGCTTTCCGCGAGCGACGCGGCCGGCTTGCGGCAACTCGAATACGCGAATCCAGTAAACCCGTCCGCGATTGGAGAAGCACAGCAATGTATCGTGGGTATGGGCGACGAACAGCTTCTCGACGAAATCCTCGTCTTTGACGGCCGTCGCCGTCTTGCCTCGACCGCCCCGACGCTGCGCCTGGTATTCGGTGAGCGGCTGGCTCTTCGCGTAGCCCGTGTGCGAGAGCGTGACCACGACGTCCTGCGGTTCGATCAAATCTTCGGTGGCAAGATCGATGTGGTCGAGGTTGATCTCAGTACGACGCGTATCGCCATACTCGTCGCGAATGGCAATGAGCTCTCCCCTCACAACTTCAGTGAGGCGCTCCGGGCGGGCCAAAATATCGGTGAGATCGGTGATGAGCGACAGCAGTTCGGCGTATTCCGCGACGATTTTGTCCTGCTCGAGGCCGGTGAGGCGGTTGAGCCTCATATCGAGGATGGCCTGAGCCTGGGTATCGCTCAGTCGATAACCGGAGCCATCCGAACGCAAGCCGAGCTCTGCTGCCAGATCTTTGGGCCGCGTCGACACGTTGTTCGCGCGAGCGAGCATTTCGGGTACCGCACCGGAAGACCAACTGCGGCTGAGCAACCCGGCTTTCGCCTCGGCAGGACTTGGTGACGCCTTGATGAGCGCGATCACTTCGTCGATGTTCGCGAGCGCAACCGCCAAACCCTCGAGGATATGCGCGCGGTCGCGAGCCTTGGCGAGGTCGAACACCGTGCGACGGGTGACGACCTCGCGTCGGTGACGAACGAAGGCCTCCAGCATTTCTTTGAGCGACAACAGGCGGGGCTGACCATCGACCAGCGCCACCATGTTGATGCCGAAGACCGTCTCGAGAGGCGTCTGGGCGTAAAGGTTGTTCAGCACGACCTCCGCGTTTTCGCCACGGCGCAGCTCGATCACGATGCGCATTCCGTCCTTGTCGGACTCGTCGCGAAGACCGTCGTTCGCGATGCCTTCGATGAGCTTTTCGCGGACGAGATCGGCGATACGCTCGATCAAGCGAGCCTTGTTCACCTGATAGGGCAGCTCGGTGACGATGATCGCCTGTCTATCGCCTTTGCCCACGTCCTCGAAATGGGTGCGCGCGCGGATGGACAGCCGCCCTCGCCCCGACTTGTAGGCGCTGACGATTCCCGCGGCGCCGTTGATGATGCCCGCCGTCGGGAAATCGGGACCCGGCACATGCTGCATCAGGGTCGAAAGCGAAATCTCGGGATCTTCGATCACGGCGAGACAGGCGTTGACGATTTCCGTGAGGTTGTGGGGAGGGATATTCGTCGCCATACCCACGGCGATACCGGAAGAACCGTTGACGAGCAGGTTGGGGATGCGCGAGGGCATCACCGCAGGCTCGGTCAAAGATTCGTCGTAGTTCGGGACGAAATCGACGGTCTCCCGGTCGATATCGGCGAGCAACTCGCCAGCCATGCGCGACATGCGCACTTCGGTGTAACGCATGGCCGCCGGCATATCGCCGTCGACGGAGCCGAAGTTACCTTGCCCATCGACGAGCAGGTAACGCATGGAGAATGGCTGCGCCATACGAACGATGGCGTCGTAAACCGCCGAGTCGCCATGCGGGTGGTATTTACCGATGACGTCACCAACCACACGCGCAGATTTTTTGTACGGCTTGTTGTACTCGTTGCCGAGCTCGCGCATTGCGTAGAGAACGCGCCGATGCACCGGCTTGAGGCCGTCGCGGACATCGGGGAGCGCCCGTCCGACGATCACGCTCATGGCGTAATCGAGATAGGACTGACGCATCTCGTCTTCGAGGGTGACTGGCAGGACTTCTCGGGCGATTTCGCTCATTCGACGGTCGCTATTTTCATTCGAAAACGAGTGCGAAATAGTACCATAGAGGGCCCTCGAATTGTGGCTGGAACGAGCCTCCCATGAACGACTCCCACAACGCCCAACCCACGGGCTCGAAAGCCGATGAGGCCGAACTCGCGAAGTTCGATGCCATCGCTCACCGATTTTGGGATCCCCAGGGAGAGTTCGGCACGCTCCACTCCCTCAATCCCGCACGAATGACGTTCATCAGCGAGCGCGTCGCACTTCGCAGACCAAATGACAAAGTCCGCGCCGCCGATGTCGGCTGCGGCGGCGGGCTGCTCGCCGAGGCACTGGCCCGCGCGGGCGCAGCGGTCACGGCGATCGATCTGGCCCCATCCATGATCGAGGTCGCCAAACTGCACGCTTCCGGCGAGCGCCTCGACATCGACTATCGCGTGCAATCGGTCGAGGCGCTGGCGAGCGAGGGCGCCGGTACCTTCGATGTCGTCACCTGCATGGAGATGCTCGAACATTTGCCCGACCCGGACGCGGTCATCGCTCCCCTGGCGCGATTGCTGAAACCCGACGGCTCGCTCTTCGTCTCGACGCTCAACCGAAACTTCCGATCGTTCATGATGGCGATCGTCGGTGCCGAATATGTCACGCAACTCGTTCCGCGGGGCACCCATGAGTACGAGCGGTTGATACGACCGTCGGAGCTTGCCCAATGGGCACGCGATGCGGATCTCGTCATCGAAGAATTCGCGGGCCTCGAATACAACCCGATCACTCGATCCGCCCGACTGACGCGCGACGTGTCGGTCAATTATCTCGCCCACCTTCGACGAGCGGACTCCGCCAAGTGACTTCGGCCGCCGCGACGACGCCTGCCTCGTTCGGGGCCGACCGCGATTGGTTGCTGCGTTTTTGCCCGCCCCATGCCGCGCGCTCGCTGGCTGCGCTCTTCGAAATCGAGAAGGAAGTGACAGGAAGCCTGAAGAGCGGCCTCGAACATTCCGTCGCGCACGCACGACTCGAGTGGTGGAGCGAAGAGTTGATCCGTCTCGCGCAAGGAAATCCGCGGCATCCCGCCACGCGCACCCTCGCATCCGCGGCGATCGAGCGTGGCGTCACACCGCCCGACCTCACCGCCCTCGCCGAAAACGTGCGAGTTGATCTCGCCTGTGTGGCCTTTCTCTCACGCAGCGAACTCGACGAGCATCTGGCCAACTGGGGCCGAAGCGTTTTCAGAGCGGCGGCACTGCTCGAATCGAACGCCGTCTCGACGCTCGACTCGAACGTCGCCACGACGCTCGAAACTCCAGGCTCCAACAACTCCGACCGCTTCAGCCGCGCCACCGCAGAGCGACTCGCGGCGAATGCCGGCTCGCTCGTTCGCGAACTCGAACTCCTTGAGCACTTTTCCTCACACGCCATCGCGGGACGCATTTACGTGCCCCTCGGCGATCCCCCCGAACCGTATGCGCCCTGGGTCGCTCGCCCGCTGGCTGAGAGCGAATCCTTGGTACTGACGTTCCGCCGAGAAGCGATTCGCCGGCGACTCAAAGAGATCGCATCGGAGATCGCACCCTCCGAACTCCCGACCCTGCGAATTCCGTTGCTATGGATGGCGTTCGCCACCACCCGAGATCGCGGCGACTCTGCCCTTCTCTCGCCCCTGCGGCGTACCATCGCCGCATGGCGTGGTGCGTTGGCACTCTCGCGAGGCCGTCTGCCCGCTGCGCTCATTTGAAGGACGAACGACGAATGCTCAACAATCCGACCGACTTCGATCCACGCCGAGTCACGATCGACGATCACGAACTCGCCGGCCGCGTGATCGCGATCACCGGTCCCACTGCGGGGATCGGGCACGCCTTGGCTCTCGAATGTGCGAGGCGCGGCGCCGAGGTCATCCTCATCGGCCGCAATGTCAAAAAATTGGAATCGGTGCACGCCGAGATCTCGGCTCTCAAAACTCGTCGCGGCGAGGCCGTGCCCGAGCCCTGCATCGCTCCGCTCGATCTCGAAAGAGCGGTTGCGGGTGATTACGACGCGATCGCGAACGCCGTGATGCAGCGATGGGGACGCCTCGATGGTCTCGTTCTCAACGCGGCTTTGCTCGGCGTACTTGCGCCCATCGAAGATTACGACGTTCCGACTTGGGTCAAGGTCATGCACGTCAACGTCACGGCAAACTTCGCATTGACCCAGGTGCTCTTGCCATCGCTTCGCGCCTCTCAAGATGCCTCGCTGCTGTTTCTATCAAGCAGCGTCGGGCGACGAGGCCGAGCCTACTGGGGCGCTTACAGCGTGTCGAAGTTTGCGGTGGAGGGTCTGATGCAGACCTTGGCCGACGAACTCGAGAAGACCACCGTGCGAGTCAACTCGATCAACCCCGGTCGAGCCAGCACCCATATGCGCCGACAGGCTTTTCCGTCGGAGGTGCTCGAGTCGCTACCGCTACCTGAGACTCTCACAGCACCCATGGTTGCGATGCTGGGCCCGCAATCGCGCGGCGTTACAGGTCGGGCTCTGGAGGCGCAGTAGTTCTTCCGGGAGAGCTCTCGAGCGCCTGGGCTTCTTCCGCGCTCAAAGTTCGGAAGTGGCCTCGCGCCAGATCGCGCGTCAGCGCCAACGGTCCAAGACTCGTTCGCTGGATGCGACTGACCAGCGCACCCTGCCGCTCGAATAATTGACGAATATCTTTGCCGCTCGCCCCGATCGCGATGATTTGGTACCAGCGGTTGAGTCCCTCGGGCTCCGCATCTGAACCTTCGACCGAGATCACCTCGACCGTTCTGCCATCGTCGAGCTCACCTCGAGCGAGAGAAGCGAGGCGTGCCTCGTTCAACTCACCTCGCACCCGTACGAGGAATTCAGTCTCCCATCGACGCACGCGACGCTGTAAGCGCTCGGCAAGTTCGCCGTCCGTCGTGACGAGTTCTAGCCCACCGTCGACCCGCGGCATCGGCGACACGGCCAGAAATCTGCGACCGGCGCGGCGAGGCAACCGGGAATAGAGACCTTCGGTCAACGATTCGCCCGTAGATCGATGGCAGAGGAACACCGTCGTTTCTTTGCTGAGTCGAGACGCATCGCGACTGCGGCGCACGACACGATTGTCCACGCGCAGCTCGTCGCGGCCGATGACCCTGGAGCCCAATTCGGCGATCGCACCATTGACCGTGACACGCCCCGCGCGGATCCACTCTTCGGCCTCACGCCGCGAAGCCAAGCCCGCCTGGGCCAACACTTTCTGGATTCGCTCTCCGGTCTGTGCAGGTTCTGCAGCGCGACCGCGACTGCCCGAGGGCTTGCGGCCGCCCGCCTTAGGACGCTCACGCCTGCTCATCGTCCTCGCCATTGTCGGCCGCAACGACCGACGCCTCCGCAGCGAGCGGACCCGCCTCATTCGGCTCGGTCGGATCTTGCGCATCGGCCGGAGTGCTCGAATCCGTCGACTCCGCGATATCGGTCGTGTCGGGCACGGGCAACGTCAGCTGCGGATTGAGATCGACCATCTGCTTGATCTCGGCAAGCGGCGGCAACTCATCGAGGGCCCGCAACCCAAAATAATCGAGAAAGCTGCGGGTGGTCCCCAGCAACTCGGGATGTCCCGGCACATCGCGATGACCCACCACTCGGATCCACTCGCGCTCCATCAAGGTCTTGACGATGTTCGGGTTGACCGCGACCCCACGAACCGACTCGATCTCGGCACGGGTGATCGGTTGACGGTAGGCGATGAGCGCCAGCGTCTCGAGCAGCGCCCGGGAATATTTCTGCGGCCTCTCCGGCCAAAGGCGACTCACCTCGCGCGCATAAGTCTGGCGAATCTGAACGCGCCAACCGCTCGCGGTCTCACGAAGCTCGACGCCGCGATCGGCGTAGTCGGCCGCCAGTCCCTCGAGCGTCGACTCGATCTGCGCCTTCTCGGGACGTGCTCCCTCGTCGAAAAGCTCGCCGATTTCATTGATCGACAGCGGCTTGCCCGCGGCAAGCAACGACGCCTCGATGACGTTGCGAATGTGGTGGTCGCTCATCAACTGTCCTTATCGGTTGAAGTTTCTGCTGGCTCGCCTTCGTTTTCGGCGGACTCGCCGTCGACGAGTCGAAGATGCGGACCCTGGGCCGCCCGCACGTGCAGCGGACCGTAAGGCTCGGTCTGCACGATTTCGATCAGCCCCTCGCGCATCAACTCGAGGATCGCCACGAAGGTCACGGTCACGCCCATCCGACCCTCTTCGGGCTTGAAGAGCTTCATGAAATCGAGAAAGGCCCCGCCATCTACCGCTGCGAGTACGTCGGTCATACGGGCACGGACCGAGAGACGCTCGCGCTGCACGTGATGGTGCTGGAACATCGCCGCACGCGAGACGACATCTCGAAACGCGAGGATCATCTCTTGTAGCGCGACCTGGGGAAGACTCGACTGCGGACGACGAAAATCCGTCGCGGCGCTTGCGGGCCATGTATCGCGCTCTTCACGCGGCAACTCGTCGATCGTCTCGGCCGCCTGCTTGAAACGCTCGTATTCCTGAAGACGACGCACGAGATCGGCACGCGGATCGCTCTCCTCGGAG
This sequence comes from Steroidobacteraceae bacterium, assembly GCA_044344725.1. Taxonomy (GTDB): domain Bacteria; phylum Pseudomonadota; class Gammaproteobacteria; order Steroidobacterales; family Steroidobacteraceae; genus UBA964. The sequence goes on from JBIJCL010000005.1 coordinate 7,453, forward strand.
ATCACGTCTCCCGAGCGCGGCAACAACATGCGCGATTTGATTTCGGCGAGCGTCGCCGCCATCAGCATGTATTCGCCGGCAAGCTCGAGCTGAAGCTCCTGCATCAACTCGATGTAATTCATGTACTGCTTGGTGATGTCCGCGAGAGGAATGTCGAGGATGTCGAGATTCTGTCTACGGATCAGGTAAAGCAGCAGGTCGAGTGGGCCCTCGAACGCTTCGAGGAATACCTCGAGCGCCTGAGGCGGGATGTACAAATCGCGCGGCAGCTGGGTGACCGGCTCGCCCTGAACGAGCGCAAAAGGCATCTCCCCTTGCAACGGAGCGGCGACTTGCGGGTCTTCCTCGCTGACCGAGGCCACGAGCCTGAGTTCGGGCTTCGCCATCTCAGCCTCCACGAAGGTGCATGGCGCTTCGCACCTCATCGAGCGTTTCGCGGGCCGCCTCTCGGGCTTTCTCACTACCCTCCGTGAGGATGGCGCGGACGAGATCAGGGTTCTCCTCGTAGGGCGCCGCACGCTCGCGCATCGTGTTGCTCTCGGCAACGATGCGGTCGATCAACGGCTTCTTGCATTCGAGGCAGCCGATGCCCGCACTCTTGCATCCTGCAGAGGCCCAGTTCCGCGTCGGCTCGTCGGAATACACTTGGTGGAGCGACCACACCGGACATTTTTCCGGATCACCGGGGTCGGAGCGACGCACGCGCGCCGGATCGGTTTGCATGGTCTTCAATTTGCGAGACACGGAATCAGGGTCCTCGCGCAGACCCAAGGTATTTCCGTAGGACTTCGACATCTTGCGACCGTCGATGCCCGGCAACTTGGGCGTCGGGGTCAGCAGCACCTGCGGCTCGGGAAGAATCGAGACACTCGAACCCTCGAGGTATCCGAGCAAGCGCTCACGATCGGCCACCGTGATCCGCGTATTGCTCTGGACGATCTCGCGCGCTTTCTCGAGTGCCGAGGCATCGCCCGCCTCTTGGTACTTGCGGCGAAGATCTCGATAGAGTTTGCTGTTCCGGCTGCCGAGCTCGCCGATCGCCTTTTCCGATTTGTCCTCGAAGCCGGCTTCGCGACCGAAGAGGTGATTGAAACGACGGGCGACTTCGCGCGTGATTTCGACGTGCGCGATTTGATCCTCGCCCACGGGCACGTAGCCGGCCCGATACAAGAGGATGTCGGCCGACTGCAGCAGCGGATAACCCAAGAATCCGTACGTCGCGAGATCTTTTTCCTGAAGCTCGGCTTGCTGATCTTTGTAGGTCGGCACGCGCTCCAACCAGGAGAGCGGCGTGATCATCGACAGCAGCAGATGCAGCTCGGAATGTTCGGGCACGTGCGACTGAACGAACAAGGTGGCGACGCCGGGGTTGAGTCCGGCAGCCAACCAATCGATCACCATTTCGTGCGTGTATTCGGGGAGCTTGCTGGTGTCTTCGTAGCCAGTGGTCAGCGCATGCCAATCGGCCACGAAAAAGAAACACGGATACTGGTATTGCAGATCGACCCAGTTTCGAAGGGCCCCGTGATAGTTACCCAGATGCAGTTGGCCGGTCGGCCTCATGCCAGACAGCACGCGATTCGCTTGGGGGTTACTGCCCACGTTTCGCCTGCTTACTTGAAGAAAATGTCATAAATCCTTGATTTTTAATAAATTATGCTTCGGAGACGAAAAAAACGCCGCCGAAAGCCCGAAGCCGCGCCGGATTATAGCGATTGATCGGACCAAGGCCGATCAAAGTCCGAAGGGCTCGAGACTCCCCCGGCCTTTTCGGACGACGACGGGCGGCTTCGCCGCCAGATCGACCACCGTCGTCGGTTCGACCCCGCAAGATCCCCCATCGAGCAGGGCATCGAGGCGGGCGCCAAGCCGCTCTTCGATCTCATCGGCATCGTTCAGGGGCAGCCCATCCCCAGGAAGTAACAAGGTCGAACTCATGATCGGCTCGCCGAGCTCGCTCAGCAGCATTTGGGCGACACGGTGGTCGGGGACCCGGATGCCGATCGTGCGGCGCTTCTCATGCTGCAGGCGACGCGGTGTCTCGCGCGTCGCCTCCAGCAGGAACGTGTACGGCCCCGGCGTACACGATTTCAGCAGGCGAAACTGCCACGTGTCGACTTTCGCGTAGCGGGCGATCTCGGTGAGATCCCGACACACCAACGTGAAGTGGTGATGGCGGTCGGCCTCGCGCAGGACGCGAATCCGCTCAAGGGCGTCTTTGTCGCCGATATGACAACCGAGGGCGTAGCAGGAATCGGTCGGATAGGCGATCACCCCGCCCTTACGGACGATCTCGGCCGCTTGGCGTATGAGCCGCTGCTGAGGATCCTTCGGATGGAGCTGAAAGCGTTGCATCGGCTTATCATAACGACCCTGCGATCCGAGACGTTGGTGATGTCCGACTCAAAACTTTCGATTCTGCGCGAGCGACTCACGCAGGGGCTTGCTCCCGAGTTCCTCGAAATCCGTGATGACAGCGCCCTACACGCCGGCCATGCCGGCGCAAAGGACGGGGGGCATTTTCATCTGGTTATCCGGTCGAAGAAGTTTGCAGGGCTCGCCCCCCTCGCCCGCCACCGGTTGGTGTACGAGTCGATCGGCGAGCTGAAAGCCTTGGGCGTTCACGCTCTGTCCATCGATGCCCGGATACCGTCATAATTCGCCTCCCACAAGTTTGGATCGAGAAATGCTCATGAAGACCCTGCGCTTGCTGACCCTGACCACCGCGGCTTTGATGATCTCGGCGTGCCAGCCCAAGGCCGATGCGGCCAAAGAAGCGGACGCTGCTGCGAAAAAGCCGGTTGCCACCCTCAACGGCAAGGCGATTTCTCAGGGCGAGTTCGACAGCTTCGTGAAGCAGGTCTCGGGACGCACCAGCGCCGATCTCGACGACGAGCAGAAGAAGCGCGCGCTCGACTCGCTGATCAACTTGCGCATCCTCGCCGCTCAGGCCGAAAAGGACGGGCTGCACAAAGAATCTGACCTCGCAGCCCAGATCGAACTCACCCGCCTCAACATCCTGCAGCAAGCGCTCGCCGAGAAGTACCTCGAAGGCAAGACGCCGACCGAGCAGGAACTGAAGGCCGAGTACGACGCGCAGATCGCCCAGATGTCGCGAAACGAATACCGCGCGCGTCACATCCTGGTCCCGACCGAGATCGCTGCGACGCAGATCCTCGAGCGCCTCAAGAAAGGCGAGCGTTTCGAGGCTCTCGCCAAGGACTCCATCGACTCCTCTCGCGAGCGCGGTGGTGACCTCGGCTGGTTCAGCCCCTCGAGCATGGTCAAGCCGTTCGCCGATGCCGTGATGGCACTCAAGAAGGGCGAGACGATCGCGAAGCCGGTGCAGACGCAGTTCGGCTGGCATGTCATCCGTCTCGACGACGTGCGCGAAGTTCAGCCGCCGCCGTTCGAGGAAGTCAAAGAACAGCTCAACCAGGCCGTCATGGCGAAGAAGTTCCGCGCCTACAGCGACGAACTCACCAAAGCGGCGAAGATCGAAAAGAAGATCTGACGATAGACCGAATCAGCGGCCGCCCAACTCGGGCGGCCGCTGGCTCGAAAGAATTTGCCGGAGCGCGTTCTCATCGAGTACCGGCACGCCGAGCTCCTCGGCCTTCTTCAGTTTGGATCCAGCGTCGCGCCCCGCAACCACGTAACTCGTTTTCTTCGAAACGCTGCCCGCGGCCTTGGCGCCGAGCGCCCGTAGGGCATCCTCGGCCTCCTCTCGCGGCATCGACTCGAGGGTGCCCGTCAGCACGAACGTCAGCCCGGAGAGCGGCTGCGATCCGCCCGAGGCCTTACTTACACTGGGCCAAGAGACGCCTGCTCGACGCAACCGATCGATCACGCGACGATTGGCGTCATCGGCAAAGAACTCCACCACGTGCGCTGCAATGACGGGACCGACATCCGGCACCTGCTGCACCGACTCGATGTCCGCTGCCATCAAGGAGTCGATCTCGCCGAAATGCGCGGCGAGCGCTGCCGCGGTCGCCTCGCCGACATCCCGAATGCCGAGCGCGAATAAAAATCTCGCGAGCGTCGTCTTCTTGGAACGCTCGAGTGCCGCGAGCACGTTCTCGGCGGATTTCGGACCCATTCGCGCGAGTCCCGCCAGCGTGTCGAGGGTGAGCGAATAGAGCTCCGCAGGCGACTCGACGAGGCCTGCGTCGACCAGTTGGTCCACGAGCTTTTCGCCGACTCCCTCGATGTCGAGTGCCCGCCTCGATGCGAAATGGCGAATCCTCTCTTTGCGCTGGGCGCTGCATCGGTAGCCTCCCGTGCAACGTGCGACGGCTGCCTCCGCATCGCGCTCCACGGGCGATGCACACACCGGGCATCGTGATGGCAAGGCGATGTCCCGAGTGTCGCGCGGACGTCGATCGAGCAGCACTCGGGCGACCTCGGGTATGACGTCGCCGGCGCGTCGCACCACGACGGTATCGCCGATGCGCACGCCCTTCCGAGCGACCTCGTCCATGTTGTGCAAGGTCGCATTGCTGACCGTCACCCCTCCGACGAACACCGGCTCCAATCGAGCGACCGGCGTCATCGCCCCGGTACGACCCACTTGGAACTCGACGTCCCTGAGCACAGTGAGCGCCTCTTCAGCCGGGAACTTGTGCGCGATCGCCCAGCGCGGAGCCCGTGACACGAACCCCAATTCACGCTGCGCAGCGATGCTGTCGACTTTGTAGACGACGCCATCGATCTGGTAGTCGAGCGATGCGCGACGTCGACCGATGTCGGTGTAATAGGCGAGACACCCCTCGGGACCCCGCACTCGCCGCACCTCGGGCGATACCCGCAGCCCGAATTCTTTGAGCAATTCGAGCGTGGCGCTGTGCGAGTTCGGCAATCCGAGCCCTTCGACCGCGCCGACGGCATAGAAAAATATATCGAGCGGTCGCTGCGCCGTGACCCGCGGATCGAGTTGCCTAAGGCTACCGGCGGCGGCATTGCGAGGATTGGCAAAGACTTTCTCGCCCTTCTTGGCGGCCTCGGCATTGAGGCGCTCGAACCCGGCCACCGGCATGAAGACTTCGCCCCGAGCCTCGAACAGCGCGGGCGCCTTGCCACGCAGATGCAACGGTACGGATCGAATGGTCCGAACATTGGCCGTCACGTCTTCACCGGTCGTACCGTCACCGCGGGTGGCGGCCCGAACGAGCACCCCCTGCTCGTAGGTCACCGAGATGGCAAGACCATCGAGTTTCGGCTCTGCCGAATAGTCGACCTCGGAGTCGATGCCCAATCGTTCTCGCACCCGACGATCGAAGTTGCGCAGGTCGTCATCGCTGAACGCGTTGTCGAGCGAGAGCATCGGAATACGATGACGCACCTCTGCGAATTCGTCGGTCGGTGTCGCACCGACGCGCTGCGTCGGCGAATCGGCGGTGACGAGCGACGGATAGTCCTCCTCGAGGTTACGCAACTCCTGAAGGAGCCGGTCCCATTCCGCATCCGGAATCTCCGGATCGTCGAGGATGTAGTAGCGGTAATTATGGTGCTCGATCTCGCGTCGCAAGACTGCGACGCGTTCCCGGACGTCCGCGGAGGGCGCCCCCGCCTTGGCCACGACTCAGCCGCCTCCGGCGGCCGCCGCTTCGCGACGCATCTCCGCGAGGCGCGCTTCGGTGAGCGTCTGCCCACGCGAATCGAGCAGATTACCCTTTAATCTTTGAGAGATCGTATGGCCGACCGAGAGCAACTTGTCGACGGCGTCGCGCCCGGGAACTGGACCCGGTAACACCACAAACAGGTTGATGCCGAGATAACGCATCGCGTCCATGGTGGCCAAGTCGAAACTTCCGGGCTTCGTCAGGCTCGCCGCGCTCATCAACACGCGGCCATCGGCAAGCGCACGATGGAAGATGGCCATGTCGCCATGCACGAAGCCCTCACCCTGAAGAGCCTGACGCAGAGCGGTACCGGTGAATCGCTCCCCGTCTCTCGCTACCACGCGCAAGGCGACGATCACCGGCTCCGAATCTTTGGGCAAGGTCATCGAGGGCGCTGCACGATCGTTGGGGACGTCAGCGGTCGAGGGATCCGCCGACATCGGCGTGTCGGCGGTCACCGTCGATGCCGTCGATGCCATCGAACCCGTCGATCCGGCCGAGGACACACTCTCCATGATCGGAATCGAGTTCGCCCGAGGCTTCGCGCTCATCGCTTGATCGAAATCGACCAGCGGCGGTTCCACGAGCCGATCACGGACGTGAATTTCGGGCAGGGTCAAGGTCGGCTCGACACGTTCCGCCACCGCATCATCGTGAACGGACTCTTGAGACTCGCGGCGTACCGGCTCAAGCAAGGGGTCGCTTTGGGTGAGCGCATCGACTGGCGCAGTGCGCTCCTGCCCGAGGGGACCACGCAAATGAGCGGCGTCGGCACGCGCTGCCCTTCGTCGCTGGATGAACTCCCACAACACGATGACGACCACTAACAGCGCGCCGACCAACAGCAACGCCAGTCTCAGGTCTTGGGTCAAGGTTTGCAGGATGGATTCCATGGTGTCAGCTCGCCGCCAGACGAACCGCTTCGTCGACATCTACCGCCACGAGCCGCGAGACGCCCGGCTCGTTCATCGTGACGCCGAGCAATTGCGAGGCCAGCTCCATCGTCACCTTGTTGTGGGTGATAAAGATGAACTGCACACGGCTCGCCATCTCGCGCACGATGTCACAGAAGCGACCGACGTTGTTTTCATCGAGCGGCGCGTCGACTTCGTCGAGCAGACAGAACGGCGCAGGATTGAGGTCGAAGATCGAAAAGACCAGCGCCACCGCCGTAAGCGCCTTCTCGCCACCCGACAACTGCGAAATCGTCACGTTACGCTTGCCTGGCGGTCTCGCCATGATGGCGACGCCCGCGGTGAGCGGATCATCTCCCGAGAGCTCGAGGTAGGCGTGTCCACCGCCAAACAGCCGCGGGAACTTTTCTTGCAATCCGGCATTGATCCGATTGAAGGTGTCGTCGAACCGCGACCGGGTCTCGCCATCGATCTTGCGCATCGCCTCTTCGAGGGTCGAGAGCGCCGAAGTGAGGTCGGCGTACTGACGATCGAGATATTCCTTGCGCTCGCTGTTTTCTTTGAGCTCGTCGATCGCCGCAAGATTGACCTGCCCGAGTTTTTCGATATCCGTTCGCGTCTCGAGAAGCGTGCCTTCCCAGACCGCCACTTCGGCGCTCTCCGGCAACGCGCCTTGGACCTCAGCCAGATCGAACTGGGTTGCCGCGAACTGTTCCGCGATCGTTTCGCGGCGCACGCGGGTCTCCTGGGCCGCCAACCGGGCGGCTTCCATGGCCTCGCGAGCCTCGTTGACCCGAACCTCGGCCGATTGACGGCGCTCTTCGAGCGCCCGGAGCTCGGCGTCCGCCTCATCGAGTGCGCGTCGCGACTGCGCGAGCTCCGCCTCGACCTCAAGACGACGGGAGAGCAAGCCCTCGAGGGAGGACTCGAGTTCGAGGATGGGTGCCTCACCCCCGGCGAGTTCGCTTTCGAGGGTGGTCGCGCTGTCGAGAAGCTGCGTTCGCTGCTCACCGGCGCGTCCGAGAGCGACCTCGACACCCGAGGAGGCCGTGCGACGACCCTCGGCACGAACCAATAAATCGCGCGCGGCCAACTGGGCGCTCTGCGCCGTGGCGCGAGCGGCTGCGAGCGCCTCACGTGTTGCGTCGCGAGAAGACTCGAGCGACGGTCGCTTGATATCGAGCTCCTGCAACCGCCCGAGCCCCCGTTCGAGTTCGATGCCCGCACGTGCGAGCGCATCTTCGGTCACACCGATCTCGCGAGCGACCTCCGCCGCTTCGACCTCGAGCCGTTCACGTCGCAACGTGGATTCTTGAACGCGCGCTCGCGAGGCTTCGAGTTGTCCGAGCAGATCGGCATGCTCGCGATGAGCGCGCTGTATCTGCCCCTGGATGTCGTGAAGCCCAACTTCCGCCACGCCGAGCGAAGTGCGAGTGGACTGGAGCGCGATCTCGCACGACTTGACGCGATCTTCGGCAGCGCCGAAGTCCGATCTCAAAGATTTCAGACGCTGCTCACGTTCGAGGACGCCGGCGCGCTCATCGGCACTGCGGGCGATTCGCAGCCACCCGCGCCCCACCCACTCGCCCGACGTCGTAATCACGGACTCGCCGGGCGCGAGCGAACGCCGCGCCGCGAGCGCCTCGGCCAAGCTGCCCGCCACCCGAACCGGATTCAGGGCCTCGAGCACCGCCGACGGACCGCGGACCTTGGAGGACAGCCGATCGGCCGACACCGCGAAGTCCTCACCCGTCGCCTCGATGAGCGCCAGACTCGAATCGCCCGCCCGCGAAAGCGCATCGACCAATGAATCGATGCCGTCGACGCAGACGGCCTCGAGGTAATCGCCGAGAACCATCTCGACCGCTCGCTCAAAACCGCGCTCGACACTGAGTGACTCGGCGACGCGCTTCTTGGAGGAGATACCGGCCGAGGCCAACCATTCCGTCGCCTTGGCGTCGGCTTGGCCGAGCGCTGCCCGCTGCAGCGCCTCCACCGACATCACCTCGGCACGGGAGCGCTCGCGCTCCACTCGAGCCGTTTCGAGCTGCTCTTCGGCCGACAGTTGGGCAGCCCTCAGTCGTTGCACTTCATCGAGCGCTGCCGTCAGGTTACGCGCCAAGCCATCAGAGGCTGCGCGCGCCTGCGACTCGCGCTCGCCAAGCTCGAACAACTGGCCCTGAACTTCTTGCCGACGAAGCTCATCGAGCTCATTCGACAAACGATCGCGCTGCGCACGCAGCCGTCGCAATTGATTTTCGAGCTGCTCGATACGAGCCCGTTCGACTTGGACAGTCTGGTTGGCCGTGCCGAGCTCCTGATTGAAGGACTCCCATTGACGCTGCCACTCGGCCTGGGTCTTCTCTGCCGCATCGAGCGCGAGCGCCGCCTCGCGCTCGGTGAGTTGTGCACGCTCGATCTCTGG
>JBIJCL010000175.1:0-4623 GCA_044344725.1 Steroidobacteraceae bacterium
CGGCGAATTGATCCTCGGCCTCCTCGCCATCCCCGGCGTATTGCTGCTCGTCGGGGGCGTACCCCTCGAGATGCGTAACGGCATCGTCGTGGGGATCGCGGCTGCCGCGCTCTCTGCCCTCTTCGGTAGCCTCAACAAACGCAATCTCGATCCGCAAGCCGATCTGGCGGCGGTCACTGCGCTCCAGATCGGGATCGGCACCGCGTTCATCACTTTGCTCGGCGTTGCCATGTTCGGCGTCGAGGTCGCCTTCACGCCGCCGAGCGCAACCGACTTCGCATGGCTGCTCGTGCTCGTCGTCGCCTGCACGCTGCTGCCGTTCATGCTTTGGCTCCGTGCCTTGCGCCACGTCAGCGTGTTCACAACACAGCTGTCTCTCAACCTCGAGCCTGTTTACGCGATCGTGCTGGCCGCATTGCTCTTTCGCGAGTACGCCGATCTCACCCTGACCTTTTATGTCGGTGTACTGATCATTCTCTCGACCGTGTTCATCCAGCCAAAGATTTTGAAGCGATGACGATCTACCTGCCCTCGCCCGCTTGCGCACCGACAAGCGATGCACTCGAGAATTTTTGCGCGGGTGCGAACCGAGCGATCCCTGATGTGGCGCTGACTCCAGACCTGCTCGATGTGAGGTGGATCGGACTCGATGCCCCGAGCACCCAGAGAGTCTTCGAGCTGATTCGCCAGGGTGACAAACGCGGTACGTTCTCACTGCCGTGGATCATCGAAAAAACCCGCGGCCGTGTTCCCCATGTCGGCAACTGGATCGCCCTCGTCGATCTCTCAGGCCATCCGGTCTTGTTGACCCGCACGGTCAGAGTCGACTCCGCCGTATTTGGTTGCGTCGAACCGCGACATACGGCCATCGATGGCTCGTCGGTGCGCGACCCCGCCGTCTGGATACCGCTGCACACGCAGTACTGGAATACCCACCTCGCTCCGTTCGGGCTTTCGGCCACCCCGGATATGCCGTTTTGGATCGAGGAATTCGTTCTCGTGTACGACGCCGAAAACTGCGGTATAACCGGCGCCGGAGGGTGAAACCATGTCAGGCACTGCAAAGAAAGGCATCAAGGCGCGACTCATCTCGTGGGCCATGAAGAAAATGATGGCCGGAGCCGGCGGTCCTCCCGGATCGGGCGGCGGAGGCCCCCCGCCTTGGGTCAAGGCGATGATGGCGGGCGGCGGCAATCAGAGCATGGCGGCCATGCTCGCCACCTCGAGCGGATTCGAAGGTCGCGAGAAATTATTGGGTGACGCGGTATCCATGGCGTTACGCACGCTCGATGACAACACGCCTTATCCGCACGACATGAACGATGCGCTCGTCAAAATGCATTTGAGTTCGGTGCAGTTCGCGAAAGACAACGGTCGCATCGCGGACTACGTCGCCCATGATGTAAAGACCATGCAGCCCATGCTGCAGCGCCTCAAAGGCATGATCGAAAAAACCGGCGAAAAAGAAATCGCTCTCGCCGGTATCTTCGATCGCACCACTTGTCTTTATCAGCTATGCCTCGACCTCAAGTCCGAGCCTGGGAAGCGATCCTTCACGTTCCCGTACACCAAAGTTTTGGAGCTCTCCCGGAAGTCGGGCGAATTCAGTCTCACCGATCGAGAAGTGCACGAGCTTTGGATGAAGCCGCGCCTGAAAGGTTACGCCGAGGTTCTCGGTGTCACGCTCGATATCTCCGACATCGGACCCGACAATAAAGTCACGGTCGCCCTGGCCGCCTGACCCTCAGGGGGTCGGCGCGTCGGGCTGGGCTTCGGGCGCCGCCTTCACGAAGGGCGCGAGGCCTCGGCAATGCGCATCGATGCCGACGATCACCGGGTAAGGTGTGAGATCGCAACCGAAACGCCGAGCGTTGTACATCTGCGGCACAAGACAAGCGTCGGCGAGCGTCGGTCGATCACCGAAACAATGGCGTCCGTCCGTCGACCAGCGCTTGACCTGAACCTCTAACGCATCGAATCCGATGCCGATCCATTGACGAATCCAACGTGTCACCGCTTCGTCATTTGCCCCAAATTCGCTGCGCAGATAATTGAGTACGCGCAGATTGTTGAGCGGATGGATGTCGCAGGCCACGCTGAGCGCCATCGCCCTGACGGTCGCACGATCGGCCGGGCCCGCCGGCAGCAAAGGCTGCTCCGGATGAGTCTCATCGAGATATTCGATGATCGCGAGGGACTGCGTGACGATGTCGCCCCCCGACTGCAATGCAGGTATCAACCCCTGCGGATTGATCGACAGGAATTCGGTAGTTCGGTGCTCCCCCTGCAGCAAGCTATGGCTCACTTGCGTGAACGACAACCCCTTCAGATGCAACGCGATCCGTACCCGATACGCAGCCGAGCTACGCCAGAAGTCGTGCAAAATCATTGAGGCGGCCCAATGACGATCTTGATGTCCGCGACGCCCTCGACACCACCCTCGATCACATCGCCCACCGTCACGGCACCGACGCCCGCAGGCGTGCCGGTGTAGATGAGATCTCCCGCCTCGAGACCCATCGACGCCGAAATTTCGGCGATCACCTCGGGCACCGACCAGATGAGATCGGCGATATCCCCCTGCGGGCGACTCACACCGTTGACCGAGAGCCAGATCCGCCCGCTCTGCGGGTGACCAATTTCCTCAGTCATCACGAGTGCCGAGCACGGCGCAGAGTGATCGAAGCTCTTGCCCCACTCCCAGGGTCGACCTAAATCTTTGGCTGCATTCTGCAGATCGCGCCGGGTGAGATCGATACCCACCGAATACCCCAAAACATGAGCATTCGCATCCGCTGCGGGAATGTTCCGACCCCCGCGACCGATGGCCACCACCCACTCGATTTCGTGATGCAAATTTTTCGTCTGCGGCGGATAAGGGACGACGACGCCGTTTTCCACCAAGGCGTCGGCTGGTTTCTGGAAGAAAAAAGGCGGCTCGCGCTCGGGGTCTTTACCCATTTCTTTTGCGTGCGCCGCATAGTTTCGCCCGACGCAGTAGATACGACGGACGGGGAATCTTTGATCACTCCCGCGCACCGGCAAGGATGCCCTTGCGGGAGGGTCGATGACGAAAGCAGGTTGAGCGCTCATGCCAAGGCGAGACTCAGTTCGGTGGTCGTCCCGGTGGAATGGCTAGCGCCGAGGCCGCGCGCTTCGACCGTAGGAACGGATACAGCAATTGCACATACCATTTTTCGTGGCCGTAACTTCGATCGTCCGCCAGCCCGTAAGCCGGTGGAAACTTGCGCGTGATCACGGCCGTTCCGAAAAGCACGTCCCAGAAAAAAAGCAGATTGCCGAAATTGCCCGAGTAGTGACCGATGCCGTCTTTGTCAGATAGCGCGTGGTGGGCATGGTGCGTGGCAGGCGTCGAGATCGTACGCTCGACCACCCACATCAGCGGTCGCAGAGCCGGAATGCGATAGAGCGCCTCGTCCCAGCGCCAGTTGCAGTGGGCGCCGATGATCACGGACAGTTTGACGAAGATGTACCCGATGTACACCCAACCGAATCCCAAAAACACCAAGAGGCCGGACAACCACAGCCCCGGCATGAAGGCGTAGTACAGGGCGTTGTTGCGATACACGATGCGCACGCTCATGTAGCTCGCCGAGTGGTGGGCCCGATGCAAGGGCCACATCACGCTCGTGTGTGACAGCCGGTGCCAGAGATACTGCGTGAGGTCGTCGGCGATCAGCAACGTACCCAGCATCGCCCACCATGGCCAGTCGACGAGCGCACCGCGATATTCGGGTATCAAGGCGCTGCACAACGCAGCGGCGGCAAGACCCACAGCTCCCGAGACGATCGGGAACATCACGAGCACGGCAAGATCGAGCTTATTGTCCTCGGGATCGGCCTCCCTCGGGAAAAACCCACCGCGCACGAGTTCGACTACCGCGAAGAGCGACAAGAGCCCGAGAACGATGATGACTTGGACTTCGACGGGATCGAGCATGGCAAAAGTGTACCCGATCGCACCGCGTGGGATACTTCCCCCCCATGGCGATCGTCTACACCATCGGGAAGTCCGTCCTGGGGTTTACTTTGGCGGCTGCGAGTCCCAAGGGCGTCTGCATGCTGGCATTCGCCGACTCTCGGCGCGAACTCACCCAGGATATCGCGCGACGGTTCCCTGACGCCGAACCCGCATCACCACGAGATCCCGCGCTCCCGTGGCTTCGGCGAGCGGTGAGGCACGTCGCGACACCATGGGAGGACCCAGCCTTTCCTCTCGACATGCAGGGAACCGACTTCCAAAGAAAGGTATGGCGTGCCTTGAGACGGGTGCCTGCAGGCCGCACGGCAAGCTACCAGGACATCGCGCGCGCCATCGGCTCGCCGAAAGCGACGCGTGCCGTCGCCGGCGCCTGCGGCGCGAATCCCGTCTCCATCGCCGTTCCCTGCCACCGCATCGTTCATAGCGATGGCTCGATCTCAGGATATCGCTGGGGCGTCGATCGAAAGCGAAAACTGCTGGCTCTCGAGGCGAGACGCGCAGCACGAGCGGCCGGCTGAGCGAGTTCCCGCGGCGCCTACTTTCGCCGCATCACCGGCGCCGTCCGATTCCAGCACGTCGTATCGATGGTGACACGTTCGCAACTGCGACGAGGATAGTGA
>JBIJCL010000176.1:0-4611 GCA_044344725.1 Steroidobacteraceae bacterium
TGGTGATGACGTTCTCGGCGCGCAGTTCTGCGGGGATGCGCGTCACGTAGTACACGCTCGGGTCCATCACCTGAAATCCGAAGGCCGACTCCATGACCGGCACGATGTCGGCGACGTTGAGCGAGAGCATCACGCCGAGCACGACGCCCAATGCGACGCCCGCCCAACCGATCACGAGCCCTTGCGTGAGGAAGACGCCGAGCACACTGCGCGGCGAGGCGCCGAACGTCCGCAGGATCGCGATGTCCGTACGCTTGTCGGTCACCACCATGACGAGCATCGCTACGATGTTGAAGGCCGCGACGCCCACGATCAGCATCAGGATGATCGACATCATCCGCTTCTCGATGCGGATGGCCCGAAAATAATTGGCGTGATCTTGAGTCCAGTCGCGCAGGGCGAGTCCGGCGCCGAGTCGGTCGCCGAGTTGCGCATTCAGCGCGGGCGCCGACATCGGATCGTCGAGCTTCACGTGCAAGCCGAAGGCACGCGCATCATCGGAGGTGAGGGCACGCACGTCATCGAGATGCGCGAGCGCGAGCGTCCCGTCGTGATCGTGCAAGCCGATTTCGAAAATCCCACTGACCGAGAATTCGCGCAGACGCGGCGCTGGTACTCCGCCTTCGGCGACACCGGGCACGAGCAAGGTCACTCGATCGCCAACGGCTACGCCGAGCAGACGCGCCACCACGCTGCCGAGGATGATTCGATCGCTACCCGGGACGAGCTCGTCGAGTCGCCCTTCGACCATCGCCGAGGCCGCTACGGATACCGCTGGCTCGAGTTGCGGATCGACTCCCCTCAACTGCACGGGCAGCATCTCAGGAGTGCGCAGCGCGAGCGCCTGGATTTCGGCGTAAGGGGCGACACCCCGCACGCGTGGATCCGTGCGCAACACCGCGAGCGCCCCCTGCCAGTCGTAATCACCGGCTCGGGTGACCGCCTCAGCCGACCCCTCAACCGATACGGGCGGTCCCCCACCCGTCTCACCGGCGACGATGACCCGCGCGTGACTCGACAAGGCCAGCAACCGGTCGCGCAGCTCCCCCTCGAAACCATTCATGACCGACAGCACCACGATGAGCGCGGCGACGCCGACAGCCACCCCGGCCAGCGAGACCCAGGTGATGAACGACACGAAGAATTTCCGCGTTCGCGAGCGTACGTAGCGCAGGCCGACGAACAAGGATAACGGCTGGAACATTCGGGGCCGATTTAACCATATCGAGACCACCCCATCGCGGGGCTTGCCTCCCCAAAGCGGCTCTGTAAGCTTGCGCGCCCATGTCCAAGCTCCTCCGGCCCCCCATACCCGACTCCGGGCGCCCGCAGGTGCACTGGAGCGGCTTGCATGGCAGCGCCACGGCGCTCGCGCTCGCCGAAGCGGCGGCCGCGGACGATCAGCCCTGGCTCGTCATCGAGCCCGACAGTCGCAGCCTCGAGCGTCGTCGTGCCGAGCTGCAGTTCTTCGCCCCGCCCGGTCTTCGCCTCCTCACGTTGCCGGACTGGGAGGTGCTGCCCTACGACGTCTTCTCACCGCACCCGGACATCACGAGCGATCGGCTGCTCGCACTCGCCGAGTTGCCAGACCTGCGCCGCGGCATCGTGCTCGTCACGATCGACACGATCCTGCAACGTCTCGCGCCTCGCCAATACGTCGCGAGCCGCAGCTTCTCGCTCGCCGTCGGCGAACGTCTCGCGCTCGAGGCCTTCCGGCTGCGTCTGACCGAGGCGGGCTATTCTTCGGTGAGCCAAGTGGCCGGTCCCGGCGAGTACGCCCTGCGCGGCTCGCTGCTCGATGTGTTCCCGATGGGCGCCGACGGCCCCCTGCGCATCGATCTCTTCGACGACGAGATCGAGGCCATACGCAAGTTCGATCCCGAGACCCAGCGCTCGCGCGAATCGATTCCGGCGGTGCGACTGCTTCCTGCGCGCGAGATGCCGCTCGATGCCGACGCCGTGCGCGCCTTCCGTCGCCGCTATCGGACTCGTTTCGATGGCGACCCGACCCGCAGCGCCATCTATCGCGGCGTGAGCGATGGCATCGCCCCCGCCGGCATCGAGTTTTACCTGCCGCTTTTCTTTGACTCGACCGACACGCTCTTCGATTACCTGCCGGCACGCGCGCGCATCGCCGATCTCACCGGTAGCCTCGAGGGCGCCATCGAGCGCGCATGGCACGCACTGCAACTGCGTCACGACGATCGCTGCGGCGACATCGAGCGCCCGCTACTGCGCCCCGAAGAACTCTTCATCGATCTCGAGACCGTCCGCGGCGGCCTCGACCGACACCCGCAGATCGTGCTCGACACCTTTCGCAGTGAAGACACCTCGCAGGCGAACCATGACTTTGGCGCCAAACTGCCGCCCGAGCTGCGACTCGATCCGCGAGCGGAAAAACCGCTCGCGCCGCTACAGGATTTTCTCGCGCACCATGAGGGTCGCGTGCTACTTGCGGCCGACTCACCCGGCCGTCGCGAAGTGCTCGGCGAGTTGCTGCGCGGCGCCGGCCTCAAGGCTGCGGCCTGCGACGGTTGGCAAGCCTTCGTCGCGAGCGAGGCTCGCCTCGCGCTGACCGTGGCACCGGAACTCGCGGGCCTCGTGCTCGCCGATCCTGCGCTCACCGTGCTGCCCGAGTCGCAACTCTTCGGCACTCGCGCCCGACAGGAACGACGCCGACGCAAGATCACGGCTGACCCGAACGCCATCCTCCGCGACCTGCAGACCCTCACGGCTGGCGCGCCGGTGGTGCACGAGGAATACGGCGTCGGTCGATACGTGGGCCTGCAAAGCATGGACGTCGGGGGTCAAAGCGGCGAGTTCCTCGTGCTCGAGTACCGCGACGGCGATCGCCTCTACGTGCCCGTGCATTCCTTGCACCTCGTGAGCCGATATTCGGGTGCCGCACCCGAGTCGGCACCGCTGCACAAACTCGGTACCGATCAATGGTCCCGGGCGCGCAAACGCGCCGCCGAAAAAGTGCGCGATGTCGCTGCCGAGCTGCTCGATCTCTACGCACGGCGCAAAGCCCGCAGGGCGAGCCAACTCCCCTCGCGCGACCTCGAATATCAAAGTTTCGCCAATGCCTTCCCATTCGAAGAAACGGCGGACCAGGCCGACGCGATCGAAAAAGTCATTAAAGATCTGGCTTCCGAAGAACCCATGGACCGCATCGTCTGCGGCGATGTGGGCTTCGGCAAAACCGAAGTCGCGATGCGCGCCGCCTTCGTCGCCGTGCAGGCGGGCAAACAGGTCGCCGTGCTCGTACCCACCACCCTACTCGCGCAGCAACACGCCGCGAACTTCGCGGATCGGTTCGCCGACTGGCCGGTGCGCATCGAGTCGCTGTCGCGTTTTCGCTCCACCAAGGAAACCTCCGCCGTACTCGAAGGTATCGAAAAAGGTTCGGTGGATATCGTCATCGCGACCCATCGCTTGCTGCATGCCGATGCGCGGTTCAAGGATCTCGGGCTCATCATCGTCGACGAGGAGCACCGCTTCGGGGTACGCGACAAGGAGCGTCTCAAGGCGCTACGCGCCGAAGTGCATGTGTTGACGCTCACCGCGACACCGATCCCGAGAACGCTCAACATGGCGCTCGGTGGTCTGCGTGAACTCTCGCTCATTGCGACGCCCCCTGCCGAGCGCCTCGCGATCAAGACCTTCGTGAGCGAGTGGAGCGACGCGACGATACGCGAGGCCATCCTGCGTGAACTGCGTCGCGGCGGTCAGGTGTACTTCGTCCACAACGAAGTCAAAGATATCGGCAAGTTCGCCGACAAACTCGCCACCCTCGTCCCCGAGGCGAGCATCCGCGTGGGTCACGGTCAGATGCGCGAGCGCGAGCTCGAGCAGCTCATGGTCGATTTCTACCATCGGCGTTTCGACATCTTGGTGTGCACCACCATCATCGAGAGCGGTATCGACGTACCGAGTGCGAACACCATCCTCATCGATCGCGCCGATCGTTTCGGACTCGCCCAGCTGCACCAGATGCGCGGGCGCGTCGGTCGATCGCATCACCAGGCCTACGCCTATCTCATGATTCCCTCGCGCAAGGCGCTCGCCGGGGACGCGCTGAAGCGCCTCGAGGCGCTGGAGTCGCTCGAAGATCTTGGCGCGGGCTTCGTGCTCGCGACCCACGACCTCGAGATCCGCGGCGCCGGAGAGCTCCTCGGCGAGGAACAAAGCGGCGAAATGACCGAGGTGGGCCTCACGCTGTATCTCGACATGCTCGACCGTGCCGTCAAAGCCATGAAGGAAGGCAAGCATCTCGATCTCGATGCTCCGCTCGCGTCGCAGTCGGAAATCGAGATGCGCGTGCCCGCGTTGCTGCCCGAGGACTACGTGAACGACGTGCACGTACGGCTCGCGCTCTACAAACGCATCGCTGGGGCCGTCGATGAGTCGGCGCTCGAAGAGCTGACCGCCGAGCTCGTCGATCGTTTCGGCGAACTGCCTCCCCAGACCCAGAACCTGTTGCGCAACGCCCGGTTGCGGCTCATCGCACGTCGACTCGGCATCCGGCGGCTCGACTTCGGAGCGCATGGCGGGCATCTGATATTCGAGGCCGAGAACCGGATCGATCCGAAGGCCGTAATTCGCCTCGTG
>JBIJCL010000072.1:0-8130 GCA_044344725.1 Steroidobacteraceae bacterium
GCAGTCGGCCTGAGTCTGGGCTGCGCTACCGGTGAAAATCTCGAATTGCATGCTGACCTCCAAATGGGTGCGTGCCTGCACCACGAACCGCGTGAGTTACCGTAACATTCTATCGTTTTCCCAATCCCGGCGTTCCGGGGAAGCCAGGCCGTGCCGCATATCCTGTCCCGCTACATCCTGAAAGAGACCCTCGGTGCCTGGCTGGGAGTCACCGGGGTGCTGCTGGTCATCCTGTTGACCAACCAATTGGCCTCGGTTTTGGCGCGAGCGGCCGAACAGGGCTTTCCTCGAGGCGTGGTTCTGGAGCTGGTCGGTTTCGGAACCTTGTCCAATCTTGCCGTTCTCCTGCCCATCGGTTTGTTGCTCGGGGTGGTGGTGGCGCTCGGGCGGCTCTATCACGACGGCGAAATGACGGCGGTGCTGGCTTGTGGCGTAGATCGTTGGCGGATCCATGCACCCGTGGTGTTGATCGCGCTCGTCGTGGCGGCTCTCGTGGCCTGGCTCACCCTGGTTGGCGCGCCCTCCGCCGCGGCTCGCGTCGAGGCCTTGCGTGCGAGCGCCCTTCAAGCCGGAGAGTTCGCGCCGATCACCCCGGGGCGATTTCGGAGTTTCGGTGGCGGCTCGGTCGTTCTCTACGCAAGTTCGGTATCCCCCGATGGCACGCTCGAGCGCGTCTTCGTGAAGCGCATTCGGGACGATCGCTATGAAATCGCCGTGTCGGCTCGCGCGCGACACGAGGTGTCCGAGGACGGCGCGCTGCATCAACTCACCTTGTTCGACGGCGAGCGCTACGAAGGCATGCCCGGCTCGCGCGAGTTTCGAATCGTGAGATTCGCGACGAACGTCATCCCTGTCCGGGTCCCGCCGGTCGGCGCGCGGTCCGGGGAGCTCGATGCCGCCGCCACTTCGGCGTTGTTGCAGTCCGACGATCCCGCTTTCCGTGCCGAACTGCATTGGCGCATGGCGACGCCTCTCATGGTGTTCGTGCTTGCAATGCTTGCGGTCCCGATGTCTCGGCTCCGACCGAGGCAAGGGCGTTATGCGCGAGTGTGGCTCGCGATCGTCGTGTACTTCGTTTACTTCAGTCTCGCCTCGGCGGCAAAAGTCTGGATGGCCAAGGGGCAAATTCCCGCGGTGCTCGGGCTTTGGTGGGTACACGCTGTCGTCATCGTGTTGACGCTTTCTTTGATCGTTCTTCCAGACCTCCGTGCGCGTCTTCGTCATCGAGATCTGTTGCCCGCGACGAGGCCCTCATGAGCGCTTTCGGTGTACTCGATCGATATGTGCTGCGCAGTGTGCTCATGGGTGTCGGGATGGTGGTGCTCGTGCTGCTGTCGCTGGGTGGCCTGTTTTTATTGATCGGACAGCAAGACGACATCGGGGTTGGTCGTTACACGGCCCTCGCGGCGCTGCAATTCGTCTTGCTGAATCTCCCCCAGCAGGGTTGGGAGCTGCTGCCCATCAGCGCGCTCATCGGCTCGCTGATCGGCCTCGGTAATTTGGCTCGCGGTAGTGAGCTGATCGTGATGCGTACGGCGGGGCTCTCGGTTTGGCGAATCGCCCGTCCGGTGGCGTTGGCGGGGTTGCTCTTGGCGCTTCTCGGCGCGCTGATCGGCGAGGTGATCGCGCCGCCTCTCGAGCAGTACGCCCGTCAGCAAAAAGCCTTCGCGAAGTTCAATGATGTCAGTGTCGCCGGGTCCGGAGACGCTTGGGTCCGCGACGGTAATCTGCTCGTCAACGTCGAGCGTCAGACGGGAGAGTCGCAGTTTGGTGGAATGATGGTCTATGAGCTGGCGGAAGATGGTCGTTTGCTTGCCATGGGCCGAGCGGTGAGTGCCAAGGCGGAAAGGGACGGGTCGTGGTCCCTCGAGCAGTACGCCGAGACGCGTTTCGGTCCCGACCAAGTATCGAGCAGTCGTGCGGCCAGACGAGATCTGGAATCGAACGTCACGGCGGAATTCTTAGGGATCGCGGCATCATCCCCCGCGCAACTGCCGACTCGCGCCTTGCGGAGCATGATCGTGCACCTCGAAGCCAATTCGCTCGATTCACGCGAGCCGCGGTTCGCCTTTTGGTCGAGGATCGCCCGGACTCTCGCGCCGGTTTTTGCCGTGCTGCTCGCGCTGCCGTTCGTCTTCGGGTCTTTGCGCGCGAGTGGGGCGGGGGCTCGGGTCGCGCTCGGGCTCATACTCGGAATAGGATTCTTCCTCGTTCAAAGAATGCTCGAAAGTGGTGCCGTCGTGTTCGAGGGAAATCCCGCCTTGTTCGCCTGGCTGCCAACCCTGCTGATGGGCTTCGCCGCCATGTTGCTCATTCATCGAACCCGATGACCGCGCCACCGCTCGTCAAGCGAACGACTCTTATCGTTCGGGATCTCAGTCGGTCGATCTCGTTTTATCGCGATGTGCTCGGTCTCGCAGTCTGGTACGACGATGAAATCGTGCTGTCGGGAGTCGGTCTCGCTGCGGGGTCGAAAGGCGACAAAACGCGACTCGTGATCATGAAGGCGGATGATCCGGTCATCGGCATGATCGGTCTGCTCGAATTCATCGAACCGCGATTGCCTGAGCCCGCGCCGCGAACGAGGCTCGGTATCGGCGATACGGTGTTCGTCATGCAAGGCAAGGACGTCGATAGCGTCCATCGGCGAGCCCTCGACTTCGGTGCTCGTATCCACGCGGCGCCGCATCGATTCGAGGTGCGCGGCGCCGATGGCAGGATGGTCAGCATGACCTCGCTCTCGCTGTGGGATCCGGATGATTTTTTCATTGAGTTCAATGAGCGTCATGAGTGAGGAATCCGTGAACGAAACGCCGACGGCTCCGGGCAGACCGCTTACCGCGCTGGTTTGGGATCTCCCCGTCCGAATCATCCACTGGTCGCTGCTCGTCGCGGTTCTCGGGTCGTGGCTCACGCGTGAACTCGAGGGCGACTGGTTCGCGTGGCACACCCGCTTTGGATATGCGGTGCTCGTGCTGGTGGTCACGCGGGTGCTTTGGGGTGTCTTCGGCACGAGACATTCGCAATTCGCGCGATTTGTCACAGGGCCAAAGACCGTCCTCGACTATCTTCGCGGCTCGTCTCAGAACTCGGTCGGGCACAACCCGCTCGGTGCGTTGATGATCCTCGCGATGCTGGCGATGCTGCTCGCGCAGGCGGTCACCGGGCTATTTGCGAACGATCAGGTTTTCGAAACCGGCCCGCTGTTCGGCTACGTCACCATCGAGACCAGCGACCGCCTCACGACGCTGCACAAGCAGTTGTTCGACTGGATCGCTGCAGCGATCGCAGTCCACGTCGCCGCGGCGTTTTTTTATCTTTGGATCCGAAGAGAGAATCTGATTCTGCCGATGATCACGGGCCGAAAACCGATCGAGAGCGTGCCGGAAGAGGAGCGTATATCGAGCTCGAGGCTTTGGCTCGCGATCATCCTCGCCGTGCTCGTCGGTGCGGCGCTCGCTTGGGTCATCCGCTCCGCACCGGAGGCATCGCTCTACGTATTTTGAAACGAAGAGCGATGCCTCGGATCACGGACTTATTTCTTTGCGCCGAGCTCGCGCAGCAGATCGTCGGCTCGATACACCTTGGAGAGCGCCTCTTTCATGATCGCCGGATGAACGGCGATGGAGCGGTTCTTTGCCGTATCGAACCAGTAGGCGCCGGAGATCGAGTGGATGTTTCCGTCGAACATCAGACCAACGACCTCGCCCCGAGCATTGAGTAGAGCGCTACCCGAATTGCCGCCGACGATGTCGTTGTTGGTCGACAGATTGACCGGCGTCGAAAGATCGAGCGATGCCTTCACTTTTTGCCAGCTGTCTGGAATGCGGAAGGGAGGCTGACCGGTCGCGCGATCGAAAGCCGTCGACAGTCGCGTGAAGGGCTCGACGGGACGGCCTTTTTCAACCCAGCCCTGCACCGAGCCGTAATTGAGGCGCAGCGTGAAGGTCGCGTCGGGGTAAACATTCGTGCCATACAGCTTGAATCGAGCACGCGCGATTTTTTCTTCGGCAACGCTGATCGGCGCTTCGATCTCGTCCTCGTATTGCTTGCGGAGCGCACGAGCTTGCGGATCGATGCTACGAGCGAGTTGGATGAAGGGGTCATCCGAAGCCGCGATAGCGGCCGCACCGCCGTTCCACAACGCCAACCTCACTTCCGGGTCGCCGAGCTTCGTGCCCGTCACCAAAGATTGCGCCAACGTATCGGGCGAGTCTTTTGCGAGCAGGCTGCGCACGGTGGGGTGGTCTGGGCCCAGCCACTCGCGCATGCGCTCGAGACCGAACGACAGCGTCAGTTTTTCGAGCTCAGGGTAAATCGGCACGGGCGCTGCGAGCTGCTGACGGATTCGGGGCAAGGAAGCGTCGGTAAACTCACGTAAGCGTTCGGTGTTGGGCTTCTCTCGTTCGGCAGCGCCACGCACCAGCGTGCGAGCAAGCCGGAAGTATCGACTATTGAAGCCCGCCGCGCCTTCGAGGTAGGTGAGCTCCGTGTCGAGGTTGCGCGCAAAGGCGTTGGCCCGCTCGATATCCGCCCACGGGTCTCCGATCGACGCCAGGTCGCGATCCGCGGCGACTTTCGCTAAGAGTTCGGCTTCCTCGCGACGCTTCTGCGCCATCATGTTTTCATCGAGCAGTGCATCAAGCTGCTTGCGACGCACCTTGATCCCGTTCTCAAGACCGGTGAGGGGGTCTTCGACGATCCGGCGAGCGTCGTCGCCAGTCTTCGAAAACTGGATGTAGCGCCCGCGCAGCTCGTTGCTGCGCAGCAGCGAGGGCGGCAGATCGACCTCCCGCAACTGCTGCAACTGAGCGACGGTCAACAGTCGATCGGTGGACCCTGGATGCCCTGACACAAGCACAAACTCGCCGGCCTTCGGCCCTTCGAAGTTCACCTTTAGGTGTCGGATCGGCTTCACGGGCTTGCCGTTCTCGTACGCGCGCAGCAGCGCCATATCGAGACACCACCGCGGGAACTGGAAATTATCGGGGTCTCCACCAAATGCCGCGATACCGGCCTCCGGAGCGAAGACGAGGCGGATGTCGGTGTAGCGCTTGTACTGATAAATGAAGTACTGCCCGCCGTTGTAGAGCGCGACGCTCTGGCACTTGTTGCCCGTCGTCTTCTCGCAGGCTTGCTCGAGTTCGGTCAAAGTTTTCTTGCGGGCGTCATTGGCGGCGCGATCATCGAGGCCGCGCGTGGCAGCGTCGATCTTGCTTGTGACGTTATCCATGGCGACGAGCACGTCGGCCAATTGCGTCGGGCATTTGATCTCGGTCGACTTCCCGCGCGCGACGAAACCTTCGTCGAGGAGGCTTCGGTCCTTCGAAGAGTTCTCTGCAAGGCAGGCTGCGATGCAGTGGTGATTCGTGAGGATCAGCCCCTCGTCGGATACAAACGACGCTGTACACCCGGCAAGGCGAACGGTCGACTCGCGAACTCGATCGAGCCAGGGTCCGTCGATCTTCACGCCGTAGGTTTTCTCCACGGCAGAAGACGGAAAGTTATCGAAGGTCCACATCCCTTCATCGGCGACTGCCGCGCTGCAGGTCAGGGCCATGGCAAAGAGTGAGGCGAGCACGCGTTTCATCGGTCACAACTCCGGAATCTTGCTGAAGTCCCGTCATTAAATCATAGCCCGGTCATTTCTGGCGGACGTCCGGGTTTACGCCGCGCCGTACGCATTTCTGCGGGGCTTTCTCGATTCGCAGGCAGACCGCGAAGAGCGGGCTGCGGTCGAATGCGCGAGCCGACATTCCGTCGGTGCCCCCGAGGGAGATTCCAGACATGCTCACTTATCACACGCGCCGGCGGCGTATCGCCGGCCAGGGAATGACCGAATACATCATCGTCGTTGCGCTCATCGCGGTCGCGGCCATCGGTGTGTACTCGGCTTTCGGCGATGTCGTCCGTGGTCAGACGGCAGTTGCCGCCGTGGCGCTTTCCGGGAAAACCAACTCGTCCGGCCGAAGCTTCGTGAGCGAAGCTCGAGATCGCGCGGACGACGAGGCCGACGAAGCCACCCTCGAGAACTTCGAGAAATGAAAGCGCGCCACGGACGAAGCGCGGGAACCCCCTGTCATGCCGAACGAACGACGATCGTCAGGTCGTGCCTCGCTCGCCATGACACCCGCGCCTTCGTTCGTGGCCCCTGTCGGGTGGGTCGTGGCATCGCATCGGCATCTTGTCCCCGCAGGTCGATGCGCGGTCAGGCGCTCGCGGTATTGCTTCCTTTGCTCGCCGTGCTCGTCGCAGCGCTTTGGTGGGTGCTCGAGACGGGCGAGGCGGCCGCCGAGAAACAGCGTCTGCGGAATACGGCCGATGCTGCGGCGCTCTCTGCGGCAGTCTGGCAGGCCAAGGTTCTCAATTTCGACGCGTACATGAACCGCGCGATCGTCGCCAACGAAGCGGTGATCGCGCAGTCGGTGAGTCTGCGTGGCTGGTCCTCGTACATGGATCATCTCTTGCCGCGCGCAAGCCTCGTCACCTCGGCGGTTCCGTACCTCGGCACCGCCATGCTCGCTTTGCAGCGCAGTTGGTCGCTGATCGATCGCGCGCTGCAACCTGCGTTGTTTTCCGCGGAGGGCGTCACGAGTGCGCTCAACCACGATCTGGCTACGGCGCAGCGGGTGATGCACGCCTCGGTCCCTTTCGTCATTCCGCAGATCGTCAAAGATGTCGTGGCCGCGAACGATACTCGCTATCAAGTCACCGTCGGCGGCAATTGGATGCTGGCTCGCTCGGCCCTCGATTGGGTCGACTTCGCGTCGTTCTACGGCGGTTCGTGGCGATGGCGACAGCGCGATGTCGTTCAGCGCTCCATGGATGGGTTCAGTCACCAACGTAATTTCACGTTGAGCCTGCTGCCGGGCCTGCCTTTCGCGCGACTCGAAAAGCGCGCGGGTACTGACATGATCGGTTTCGACACGTGGCGCGCGATCGAGACGCTCGCGATTCATCAGCGACGGTACATTTTCTTTGGCCGCATGCGCGAAACCTTGCCGATCGCATGGTCGGGCGTCGAAAACGGAGCCCGAACCGCACTTCGGGGCACTCACGGAGGTGCCTTCAGCGTGAACCGGCGGACGGCCACACTCGCCGAGCGGCAGACGAGACGCGGATCGTCGTACCTTGGCCTTCCGTCAATGTGGGATCTCTCCGCGAGTCAGCGCGCCTATTTCTCTCCGCCCGTCATCATCGTTCGCCTGGCGTTACGCGATGCCGATCGCAAGGGCGCGCGCAGCTCTTGGGGTTTCGATGCGGTTCAAGATTTGGAGGGTAGGGCGGTTCCGCTCGGCGGACGATCACCGTTACCCATGATCGTCGAGGCTGCAGCGACCGCGACATTTCATCGATCAGAGCCGAGAGCCGATGGTGCCCGCGAGGAGCCGAGCCTCTATAACCCCTATTGGCGTCCGAGGTTATCGTCAACGTCCGTCGTCGATCGTCTGCAGCTTGCGGTACTCGATGGCGATCCACAGTGGCTGGCGGCGGTGCCGCGATGAGTCGCTCGGAAGCACGAGGGCAGGCGCTGGTCGAGACGCTGGTGTCCGTCCTCTTTCTCACGCCTCTCTTCCTGTCTGCGGTTTACCTCGTGAACTTTCATCGAGCGAGTCACGCCTCGGAGATCGCAGCGCGAGAACTGGCGCTCGCTTCGCTGCACTCGGCCGACGGCAATGTCGACCAAAGAATCCTGCGCTCGATTCGCGATCTTTCAATCCCGGCGACGGAGCGGGCCGGAACTCCATTGTCGACAGGATTGGAGAACGTTGGCACCCACGACGTTGCATCGGAGGTCGAGCGTGCCGCCAACCTTCTGCTCGCGCCCGCGCGCTTGAGTGGCTCGGGAACCTTTGACGCACCTCGTTGGCAACAGCGCCGAGTCTCGAGTGGGGTATCCATGGGCTCGACGACAGTGGTCGGCGTCCCGTTCGATATTCCGATAGAGCTAAACAGCAAGTTGGTTTTCTTTTCGGGGCACGGTGCCGCGTCGGGTGTGGCGCAAGTTCGTGATCGAACCGCCGCGCTCAGTGTTGCCGGTACCCTCAAGGCCGCGGCAACCCCGATCGAGGCGGTCGCACCCGGCGCCAGCATCATCGAACCGGCGTTGCGCCACCTCTGCATCGGCCG
>JBIJCL010000073.1:0-8114 GCA_044344725.1 Steroidobacteraceae bacterium
GAAATCGTTCCCGCCGATCGGCTTCCCGCTTCGGTTTCTCGCCACAACGACATGAGGAGTCAACCATGCTGAACTCTCGACGTCTCGTCATCCTGTTGACCGCGCAGGCGGCACTGATTTCGCCGTTCGCTGCTTTTGCGTCGTCCAGCCTCTCGCCGCTGACCACTTCCGAGCCCATGCTCGTGAAGTACAACGGATTATCTCTCGACATCCGTTCCGCCGTGGTTCCTGTTCCGAGAGAGTCGCTCGCGAGCACCATCCTCGACGCGTGGCGAGCCGCAGGAACAGAGGGTCTTCGTTTCGATGCAGACGATGATCGAGTGGTGCTCGGTCGCCAGGCTGGCCCTATCCACGAAACGCTCTCGCTTCTGAGAACCGATGACCCGCTCTCGACGGCCGTCATCCGAGCGCTACAAGACTCGCGTCAGGTGCTCTCCACGGCGCCTCCGCCGCCATTCGCGTTGCCGGCAGGAATGAAAATCATGGACACGATCGAGGACTACAACGGAAAGAAAACGAACGTGACGTATCGGATCGACAGTGATTTTTCGACGCGCGACTCCATCGAGCGAATCCGCGCATCCATTTCGGATTCGCGCTGGGAAATCGGCTCTCGTCAGCTCCGCGACAAAGGGCCGTCAATGATCACGGCGACGCGAGAGACCGAGGAGCTGACGGCCACTGCATTCCACAACGATGAAAACACCCGCGTCGTCGTCAGCGTGACTCGTCGTGCGCCGTAAAGCTCTGTCTCGGCGCGGACGTCGACGCGAGCTCGGCCAGGCGATGGTCGAGGTCGTGGTCGTCACTCTGGCCATGGTCGTGGCGCTCTGTACGCCATGGGTCGACGGGCGGTCGCCCGTCGGTCTTTTGCTCTCCGCATTGGGCGCGTTGTCTGGCTCGTACATCGATTGGCTCAAGGTGATCTGAAATGCCTCTCAAAATCCCCTATCCATCGGTTTGGCTCGCGCTCGCCGCCCTCGCATCAGGCGGGCTCGCGTTCTACGGTGCGCAACGCTATCTCACCGATAGTTCAGCAGAGGTTCAAAGATCTTGGCAGGAGCGTTATGTGCCACGCGATGTACTCGTCGCGGCGCGTGACCTCGATGCAGGCCGACCCCTGGCCACCGCGGACGTGGCGCGTCGCTCCATTCCGTCGTCGTTTGTACCAGGCGGTGCGTTGGTGCCAGACCGACTGACCGACATCGTGGGTAAGCCTCTGCTGCTGCCGCTTCGAGCCGGCGATCCTATCGTCGATTCCTTGATCGCCGGCCGGAACGAAGCCGCGCTCGCGGCGCGTCTTCGAGACGGGGCACGAGCCGTCACCGTTCCCGTCGATGAGGTGAGTTCGCAAGCGGGCCTCGTTCGGCCTGGAGATCGCGTCGATCTGATGTTGGCCGAAGAGTTGTCGGAGGGCGACGAGCGCTGCATTCGCGTCAAGCCGCTGCTCGAATCTCTCAGTGTGCTCGCCACCGGACGTGTACAAGGCGAGTCGGCGCAGGGCGCCGAAGCGATGTTGCGTCGCGGTATCGACGTATCCAGTTATTCCACGATCACGCTCGATGTGACCCCCGAGCAAGCGCAGCAGCTCGCACTGGCGTTGAGAGTTGGCGAGCTCATTCCGCTTTTGCGCGGCGACGATGATGAATCGCCGCTCAGTCTCGCCGAACGTGTGGAGGGTCGGCCCAACTGCGCCCCGCCGCCCGCGCAGTCGACGAGGGCTCGGGTAGCGGCCCCGCGTCGCGGACGAAATATCGAGCTGATTATCGGTGGCGAGTCGGCGGCGAAGCGCTCCGAGCTCTGGGTCCCGTTCATCGTCGCGCGAACCAAGGAGCGCACGCCATGAAACGTTTCGTCGCTCTCTGCATCAGCTTCGGCTTACTGTCTTTGCTGGCTTCTGCCGAATCATCGGCGCCGCTGCCTGCGCAACTCGATCTCTTCGTCGGAGACAGCCGCGTTCTTCAGGTCGCCACCAACCGCATAGCGGTGGGCAACGGCAAGATCGTGTCCGTGTCGCCGGTCGGCGCTGAGCAAGTGGTGCTCATCGGACAGGCGGCGGGCGAGAGTGTGGTGCAGCTCTGGCTTGCCGACGGTCGGCAGCATCGTATGACGGTCACCGTGGGGCCTGCCGACATCGAAGCGTTGCGAAAAACGATCGACGACTTGCTGGTCGGCGTCGATGGCATCAAGACTCGTGTGGTCGGACGACGAATTCTTCTGGAGGGTGATGCGGCAGATACTCGTGCGCGAGAGCGCGCTGCTGCGATCGCCGCCATGTACCCGCAATCGGTCACGGACTTCGTCGGTAAGGTCGGCTGGGAAAGCATGGTCCATGTCGATGTCCGAATCGTCGAGTTTCGAAGAGGTCAGTTGCGCGAGCTCGGCATTCGTTGGCGCGATGAGGCAAGTGGGCCTAGCGCTGGAGTGATCGCCGATTTCATCACCAATGATCGCTTTCGTCTTCGCGCAGAGGGCGATCCCATTCCTGATGAGGCTTGGGATCGAGTGGACGCACACACCTCCGCAAAGTTTTACATGGGCATTTCCTCGACGCTCGAGTCCAGACTGCGTGCGCTCGAGTCGACTGGTGAGGCCACGTTTATCGCGGAGCCTCGACTGAGCTGTCGAAGCGGTGGCACGGCGCGCTTTGTTGCGGGCGGCGAAATTCCCATCCCTGTCGTCAACAGCGTCGGATCCACCGATGTGGAGTTTCGAGAGTACGGCGTCATCCTCGAGGTTCGACCCATCGTCGATGCAGCGGGTGGGGTTTCGATGCGTGTCGAGACCGAGCTCAGTCAAGTCGATAACGCTCAGCGCGTTGCCGGCATCCCAGGGCTGCTCAAGCGTCGTTCGGCGACTGACCTCAACGTTCAAGATGGCGAAACGATCGTCCTCGCAGGCCTGATCCAACAACAACGAAGTGTCGATGACTCCGGTTTGCCGGGCTTGTCGCGTATCCCCGCCGCGGGGCGCTTGTTTGGCGTGAGAGGAAAAAGAAACGAAGACTCAGAGATCGTGATCTTTCTCACGCCTCGGGTCGAGCGGAACGGTGAGTTCGCAGCAGAGACCGAGGAGGCACTGCGTCGAGCGCTCGAGCGTATTGAGGCAGCGCGCGAGAGTCGACCCGCGCGTCCGCCCGGCGCTTCGTCCAATCAACCCCGCAACCCAGCTCGCGAAGGCGGTCGAAAGACGTACTAAGAAAGGTAGGGCGGTTATGGATAAAACCTTGTATTTGCGTATCAGTGGTAAATCGCGAATGACGGACTGCGTTCCGGTCGAAGCGGGTGTTCTCTGGGTAGGGACTGCGCCTTCTTGTGCCGTGCAACTTCAGGGCTCTGGAGTCGGTGCGCGGCATGCGCGCCTCGATCTCGCGACAGACGGAAAGTATGGTGTGGTCGATCTGGGTAGTCCGGCCGGTACGCGAGTCAACGGTGAACGGGTGGTGACGGCAGGCCCACTCACCGACCGAGATGTCGTGACCTTCGGAGAAATCGAGATCCGCATCCTCAGACTCGAGGCGCCGCCGCGATCGCCATCTGCCTCATCGGCGGCTGCGCGTTCGGCGGACTCTGGAACCGTCCTCTCGTCGGAGCCGGACGGTACGGAGTTCGCTCATGAGTCAGGACCGGCCACCGCGCAACATACCGTTGATGAGCGGGCGCGTCCTGATGCTCAGATGTCGTCAGAGTTGCTCGATGCCGCTCGCAGATTGCACGGCCGACTGCTGACAGAGCTCGATCTGCGTCGTCAGGATGTGGCCAGTATGAGCGACGAGGTCTTGCGAGATCTCGCCACACGCATTCTGCGCCCGCTCGTCGATGCGGAGTCGACCGCCGCGGGGGTGAGAGGGGTCGATCTTCTGCAACTCGTCCTCGATGAGGCGCTCGGCCTGGGTCCGCTTGAGCCTCTGCTCGCCGATGAGGCCACGCGAGAGGTAATGGTCAACGGTGCGGATACGATCTTCGTCGAGCGCGATGGATGTCTCGAGCGAGCGTCCATGCGCTTCAGTGGCGAGATCGCTCTTCGGGGCATCGTCGAGCGAATCGTCAGCCCCCTCGGTCGACGTATCGATGAATCCTCTCCCATGGTCGATGCTCGTCTTCCGGACGGATCGCGCGTGAACGTCGTCATTCCGCCGCTTGCGGTGCGGGGCACGGCCGTCACTATCCGACGCTTCGGTCGACATCGGATCGCCGCCAAAGATTTGCTTCGTTTCGGAAGTCTCGACGACCGGATGCTGCAGTTTCTCGAGGTCTGCGTCCGTCATCGGCGGAACATCCTGGTCTCGGGTGGGACGGGTTCCGGCAAGACCACGTTGCTCAACGTGCTCTCGAGTCTGATCCCCTCGTCCGAACGGGTCATCACGATCGAAGATTCGGCAGAGTTGGCCTTCGATCATCCGAACCTGGTGTCTCTCGAGACGCGACCACGAAACATCGAGGGGCGCGGCGAAGTCACGATCCGCGACCTCGTGCGTAATGCGTTGCGTATGCGACCCGATCGTATCGTCGTCGGCGAATGTCGGGGAGGCGAGACGCTCGACATGTTGCAAGCCATGAACACGGGACACGACGGTTCGCTCAGTACGGTGCACGCCAACAGCCCACGGGAGTTGTTGTCGCGCCTCGAGGTGATGGTCTTGATGTCGGGCGTCGAGCTGCCCATCGCAGCGATCCGCGAGCAGATCGCGAGTTCGGTCCACCTCGTCGTGCATCAGGCGAGATTTTCTTCCGGCTCTCGGAGGATCACCCGGATCACCGAGATCACCGGACTCGTCGCCGGCACGATCCAGACTCAAGATATTTTCCGTTTCGTGCCGACCGCGTCCAGCGGAAACGACGGCAGCGATGGACATTTCGAGGCCTGCGGACATGTACCGGAGTTCTACGAGGGGCTTGCAAGGAGCGGTTCGGTAATCGATCTCACGCCCTTCGTCGCGGGTCGGGCGATGCGGGTGGAGGGGATATGAACTTCGAGGTTGCTTCGGTTGCCGTGGCGTTCGCGATCTTTGCGGCCGCGGTCGGCGCGGTGGCTGCGGCGGCGTTGCGCTGGAGCTCGAACCGTCACCAAAGTCGACTTACGCGGCTCACGAGCGTCGAGTTCGTCGAGCTTTTCCTGTTCATCGAGCCGATGCTGTTCCTGAGAATAAACCTCATCGCGGTGATCGTGTTGCCGATCGTGGCGTTTCTGCTCTTCGGTGTGGGTGTTGCTGTCGGGTCTCTGCTGCTCGTGATCATCGCGCCGACCTTGATTTACCGCTGGTTGCGGGCGCGACGCCGGCACGCCCTCGTTCGGCAGTTGCCCGATGTCGCCGCGGCACTCGCTGCCGCCTTGCGGGCGGGGTTGTCGCTGTCGCACGCGCTCGAGCAGGTCGTGAAATTTCAGCCGCGTCCGAGTTCTCAGGAGTTCTCGCTCATGCTTCGGGAGCATCGTCTCGGCATTCCCCTCGATCGCGCGTTGTGGGCACTTGCGCATCGCTCAGAGACCAAAGATTTCCATATCCTCGTTTCCACGCTCGGCATTGCCCGTGATCTCGGTGGTGGTCTCGCCGAAGCTTTGGAGAGGTTCAGCTCCATGCTCCGTAGGCGCCTCGCACTCGAAGACCGCATCCGTGCGCTGACGGCGCAAGGTCGATTGCAGGGCGTGATCATGGGCGCACTCCCCATTCTGCTTGGCGGCGTGCTCATGCTCATGGAGCCGGAAACCATGTCGCTGCTCTTCAGCGAGCCTGCCGGCTGGGCGGTTTGTGCGCTCGTCGTGGCGCTCGAGGCCGTGGGGTTCGTTCTGATACGGCGTATCGTCAACATCGAGGTCTGAACGGGTGTCGTTCATGTCCGCATTTCCTTGGGTTGTCGCGGCGCTGATCGCGCTGTCGACCATGGCTTTCGTCTACCTTGCGGTCCGAGGGCTCGATCGGGGAGCTCGTCTATTCCTGCAGGTACGTGATCGACCGGAAATGGAGTCGACGGCCTTGCCGTTCTGGCTCCGTTTCCCCTCCGCACTCCTCGCGCCCTCGACCGGTTGGCTCGGGCCTTTCATTCCGATCGCGTTGCGAGAGTCGATACAAGAACTTTTGAATCAAGCAGGATTCGAAGAACTACTCACGCCTCCTCAGATGGTCGCCGTGGCGCTGCTGATCGGCGTGCTCGGATCGGGTTGCGCGCTCGCGCTCGGTTCGGCGCCGTGGCTCGTCTTCCTCGTTACGTTGGCTGGAGTCAGTGCGCCGTGGTTGTGGATGCGATCCGAAGTCATGAAGCGCCGCGATCAAGTCATTCGCGAGTTACCGATGTACGTCGACATGCTCACGTTGGCGCTCGAGGCGGGCGGCAGTCTGAGCGTGGCGCTCAAGGTCGCCACGGAGCGATCACCGGACAGTGTCTTGAGGCGGGCGTTCTTGAGGGTTCAGGGTGATTTGCGCGCGGGCCGCTCGCGGGTCGAAGCGTTGCGCGCCCTTGGCGACCGGCTTGATATGCCTGCCGTGACGCCGTTGATCGCGTCGCTCATCCAGGCCGATTCGAGCGGAGGCAGTCTCGCCGCGGTGCTGCGTGCGCAATCTGAGCAGCGACTCAACGAGCGGTTCGCGCGAGCGGAAAAGCGAGCGATGGAGGCGCCGGTCCGCATGCTCGGACCACTCGTCCTCTGCATCTTCCCTTGCACATTCCTGATTTTGGCCTTTCCGATCGTCATGCGGTTTTTCTCCGGGATGTCCTGATGAGCGCTTCGTCGAGATCGCGCTGCAGACTACGGCTCAACGGCGAACCGGTGGAGTTGCGGGTACGACTCGCGGAAAGTTTTTGGCGTCGATTGATCGGATTTTGGCCATTGCCTCGATGCCACTCGGTGGACGTCGTCGTCTTTCCGAGGTGCTCTTCGGTACACACGCTCGGCATGACTCAACGTCTCGACGTCGTGTTCCTCGACCGTGCGGGGCAGATCGTACGAACGGAGTATGGTGTTTCGCCTTGGCGAGTCCTGCGCGAAAGTAGGGCGAGTACGGTGGTCGAATTTCGAGTCGGTCTCGCAGCGGGTCTCGTTATGTCTCCCGGCGGTGTAGTCGAGATCGAAAACTCGCCACGTGCTCGGCTGAGATCTCGACAGCGAGGGTCGGCGATGCTCGAGTTTTTCCTCGCTGCGACACTGGTCTTGTTGCCGCTGATTTCGGGCATCCTCGAATTCGCGCAGCTTGCCGCAGCTCGCCAGATTCTCGCAGTCGCGACGTCGGAAGCCGCGCGATCCCTCGCCATCGCCACGATGGATGATCGCTCTCCCCATTTGGACTCAGAGTTCGCGGTGCCGCCCGGGGAGGCCTCGATCCGTTTATCGCTTGCGCGGGGACTCCTTCCCCTTTTCGGCGGATCCTTCGACGAGGCGGCGGAGGCCTCGAAGGGCCTCGAGCGTTGGCGGATCGCCGTGACCGAAACGATGCGTCCTGATCGTTTGGTGTGGTCGCTCTCGGAGCGTCTCGTCGAGACGCCGAATGTCGAGATCGGCCGCCTCGAGGTCCGTTACTGCAGGGAGCTTTTCTTTGCTCCGGCGAGTTTCGTCTTGCCACCACTGCTCAAGCAGTGGGATGCCGATGTGTTTTCACGCGTGTGTTATCGGCAAGGACGTGTCCCGCTGTTCGCCACCGCACCTGTCGGTGTATCGCGTCACCCGTGAGTGGCTAGCCAAGTATTGCGATTCGATCGAGGTCGGCGGGCGTATCGACATCGAATGCGGCGCTCGCCATCGGGATGTGCAACACGTTCGGCGATGCTCGCAGCAGGGCGCCTGCGCCGCGGTCGCCCTCAATCCCCTCAATGGCACCGAACCACGCCCGCGGGAGGATGCAGGGCGCGCCAATCAAAAGTGATCCTTGTTCATCGACGAATTCCGCGGCCGCCGCCGAGGTTGTATCGGTGCCCCAACGGGCGATCAGACGATGCAGGTCCTCTGCTGTCACGAGGGGCTGGTCGACCAAGGTGACGAGCACGCCTCGCGCATCGACAGGCGTCTTCGCGAGGCCGGCCCGCAAGCTCGAGGACTGACCGCTCGTAAAGTCGCTCTGACGGATGACTTGGTTCGGCGAGAGGCCGAGCGTTTCCGACAGCGAGTCGGCCTCGGTGCCGAGCACG
>JBIJCL010000177.1:0-4605 GCA_044344725.1 Steroidobacteraceae bacterium
GATCGAGGTGACGGTGCGATCAGTTGACAAGCAGCCTCCCCAAAAACTGGACATCATCGAAAGCATCAGTGTTGACTGGACCATTCCGTACAACCGTGAGGCCTCGCGACGGAATGATATACAGACGTTGATCGAACGCTCCGGCCGCCATCACGAAATCATCAGGAATACGTGGGTCGTCGATGATCGGCTTGATTTGCCTCGTGAACTGGTTCTTGTTGTTCGTGTCGATGATCGTAGCAAGCGCAGCGGACACCGGCCGCTTGAGCCACCAATAAAATCCATAAGCGGGATGCGCGGTGTTACCGATAAATGCCTGGTCGAAGAACGACCTTTGCAGCAACGACGGGCCAGTCAAGCTCCCCTCCATCGTTCGACGAATGAATTCGCCGAACTTTATCCAGTCACGCGCTGTGACGTAGGCGCCCCCGGAAAGCTGTGGCTTCCCATCGGCGAAGTTGGTACCCCATCGCAGCGAAGTGATGCCGAGCGGTTGCAGGAGCTTTCGATTCAAGTAGTCCGCTACCGACTCTCCTCCGAGACGTCGTTCTAGTGCGAGTCCGAAAATATTGGGATCTCCACTGTAAATAAAGACCATCCCGGGCTCATTGATCGCCCGCGCAGGCAGATAATCGTTCCAGCCGGTTAAGTCGTTAAGCTCCTCGAGACCGCTCGTCATCGTAAGGAGATGGCGAAACGTGATTTTCGACTTGCGAGCATCACCCTGCCATTCAGTGAGTGCGCGTTGTGCAACAGGCTCATCGAGTGTGATCAGACCGTCTGATGCTGCGAGAGCTCCGAGCATTCCGGTAAACCCCTTCGTACCACTCGCAAGCAGCTGAATCCGATCCACCGCTCCACCGTTCCCGTACGACTCCTCAATCACTGCGCCGTTATGCATCACGATCAGCGTTTGTCCGCCGACGGAAAAATTATAGTCGCGCGCCGCCTGAAGTGCGGCGGCACTCGGCGCCGATGAAGTCGCGCTCGTTAAGCGAGTTTTAAAGAATGACCAAGCGACTTCGGCAAACTCGATATCGCGGTTCTGTATACCTCGATCAGCATTGGAGGGTACGAGTACGACACGACTCGCAGCGGTATGCCCTGCGCCGTCGAGACGCCACCACTCGACCGGTGAACTCCCGGAATAGACGAATCGATTCGCCGGACCACCATCGTTGGCATCGAGATCGACGCGCGATGAACCCGGCGTCACACCTGCGAGTCCGTTCGCGGTCAGCCACCAATCACGTGTCGCCTCAGCGCTGATGACCCGACCGCGGTTACACGC
Source organism: Steroidobacteraceae bacterium (assembly GCA_044344725.1). Lineage (GTDB taxonomy): Bacteria > Pseudomonadota > Gammaproteobacteria > Steroidobacterales > Steroidobacteraceae > UBA964. The sequence continues at coordinate 1,292 of JBIJCL010000177.1, forward strand.
TCCGCCTAGATTAGCGACGCAGCCACCCGTATAGGGCATCAACGTGTCAGAGGTCCCGTGAATCATCAGGATCGGAACTCGACGCGCCGGTGTGCCACTGCACGCACCGAGCTTCGGGTTTTGCGGAAGATTTCCACTCGATGTAGCGACCGCCGCGACGTTATTGGCTCGTGTGATGGCGTACGACAGCGTCATCTGCGCGCCATTGGAGCCGCCCGTCATAAAAATCTTTGACACCGGAAGTCCATATTGACTACGCAACCTATCGATCAGAGCATCGAGAAATCCGATGTCATCGGCATCGCTCGCTACTTCATTGTCCGCACGGCAATCCGCCCACCCCGCGCCGCCGTCGCGCGCAGGCAATCCCCCGGGGTAGACCACTACGAAACCCTCTCGATCAGCCACAGATCTAAATACAGACAGGGGATGCGCACCCGTATTGGCGATGTTTAGGCCCTCACCCCCACCTCCGTGCAGAACGAGTACCACAGCCATCGGCGAGGTAGTGACGCCCGCAGGAACATGCACGCGGTAATCGCGGACCACTCCATTGACCTGGATCGTCGCATCGCTGAGCCCGGAGGGGTAAGGCGCGGTGCTCGCCGGTACCACCGTGACGGTAGTAGAGGCCGTCACGTTCCCCACCGAATTACTCGCTGTCAGTACATAAGTGGTGGTGGTCGTAGGCGTCACCGACTTGCTCGTGGTGCCCGTGACATCGCCGACCGCGTTATTGATCGTAAGACTGGTTGCGCCCGACGTTGTCCAAGACAGTGTCGACGTTTGCCCAGCCGTGAGGCTCGCAGGGTTCGCCGAAAAACCAGTGATCGTCGGGAGAGATATCGAGGGTGGTGGGTTTCCATCGCTTACAGCGGCACCGCCTCCACCTCCACCACACGCCGTAGTGGCGAGGATACCCATCAACAAAATGAGTGAGCCTGCCCGTCTTTGCATCGTCGACCTCTTCAACAACCGTCACAAAGATTGAATTATCTTTGTACCGCCATTGAAGTACGCCCTAAAGGCTGTTACCCGTGAAGATGCGTGAAGATTGGCGAAGTTTCCGGTGGGACTAGTCCCGTATTCCGAGGGCAGACATCCACTTGGCAAACCGTCGCTGATCGAACGCATTGTCGTCGCGCAGGTCGTCGAAGAGTCGATCGATCTCCGCGCGCTTGATTCGATCACGCTTGAGGCCAGCCAAGATCACCACCATACCCATGGCGGCCTGCTCCGCTGCCGCAGGGTCGGGAAACTCACCTCGACGTGCGGCCTCGACGAGGGTATCGATGACCGCGTTCATCTGCACGACAGACCAAGTCATCGAGCTCGACTGCCGCTCGACAGCGGACAAGGCGTCTCGGGTTTGCGTCAACGCCATCCGCAATGACGCAGCATCCCCGTGTGCCGCTTTCTGCAATGCCACGATCGCGCGGTCGAGGTCCGAGCGAGCTGCCAAAGGCAACGCAGCCACAACGCGCTGCAATACCAGAAGATGAGCGTCCTGCCATCGCAGTGCACCAGGTTCAGTGCCGGTGGCACTTGCGCTGCCCCATGCCGTCATTCTCAGATCGCGGTGACAGGAGTGACACGCGAACACCCCAAAGTCGGGAATGGGACCAAGTCGACCTGTTCCATGCTGTTCGATGAGCTTCAACTGCCGACGGGACGACGCAACGAGTCCGGCGATCCACAGAGACGGGGCATTCTTCCCGGAGTCACGAGGGTAATGTTCGCGCCCGCCGCTCGTACGCCACAACTCGCGATAGGTATCGAGTTCGAAGACGAGTCTCGGGTGACCCGCTGCCATCATGCGATGGGTGGCAAAGCGATCTTGATCTCCGACGTGGCAGGCAAGACAGGCACCCGCGAGTACCTCGGGCCTTTCCAACGCACGCAGTCCGTTGGAAAGATTGTCACGCCGCGACACCTTCGGACTCTGATGGTGCGTCGCCAGCCATTTCTCTGCGCCACCATGACAGGCCTCGCAACCGATGCCATCTTCGAGCTGGAATCTTGCGCCCTGCTGTGCGGCAGGCACCGCATCGGCATGACACGCCAGACACGCCGCCTCCTGATGGGCCGGGCCAAGACCCATCCGTCGTACGATCTCTTTCGACTGCGCATTCAGCAGCGTCTTGTACGCCTTGGAATGCGGATCGAACTGCGACCACGTGGTGTACTCGTTCTGCAACGCACGGTCGTAAACTTTGAGTGGCTGACTCGACCCATGGCATAGCGACGACGCGCAGGTGGCGACGCCCTCGTGACGCAGAGTGGGTTCTTCCGCTGCGACCCCGACCGTCACCCCGAATGTCGATACGGCGACCACACTTGCAGCGACCCAACTCCAACAAAGCCGTCCCCATGTCATCGCGTGGCTCTCCCTTTGACCGATTGCACCGCGGGAGTGTCCTCGACGAACCAAGGCTCGCCCTCGCTGTCGAGATAGAGGCGCTGCATTTCCTGCAGGTTGAACGGCCTTGACCCCCTGCGACCGAACACCGCGACTTGACCGCCGCTCTCATCGACCGCGCGATCACGCTCGAGCGGTCGCGAAAGGCTGAGCGCGGGTAATTTCGTCGGCTTGTACGCGATCAATTCCGGACGAGGCGCCGGACTGAAGCCATAAAAATTCGGTTGGGTCGACGGACTCGTCAGCTGCACCACCTTCAAGCCCCCTTTTCCATCTGCAACGTACGCGAATAACGACGCGTTGGTCGAGGCGATCATCACGTCACGCGAGTCGACGAGTTGACCATCGCCATTCCATGACCGAACGAGACGCGGCGCATGCGGACGCTCGACATCGATGATCGCCATGCCTTCACGACCATTGGCGACATACGCATAAGTCCGCGCGACCGTGAACCCACCCGCTTGGGCGAGCGTAACCATCGCTTGCGGTAACTTGCGCGGACGCGCGGGTGAAGTGACATCGATCACCTCGAATCCGCGGGCCGTCGTAACGAAAAGATAACGAAACTGCAGCGCCACAGCGCGGGGCGATTCGAACGGTATCTCCGCGACGATCTTCGGAGTGCTCGGTACCGACAAATCGGAGATGACGACTGCGCGATCGGTGACGACATAGGCAAGGTTGCCGGCGATGGTGAGATGACGGGCGCCAGTCAATTTGCCGTCGGGATTCCAAGTCACGAAGCGCTTGAGAAAGTTGTTCCTGAACTCACCATCGGCGAGCGTGTTGATGTCGACCAGCACGAGCCCTTCGACGGCGTCCGTGATCACCGCAAAGTTGTAGATCGGCAGGAACGGCTGCTCCAGATTGTCCTTGCGCATGAGGTCACCCT
>JBIJCL010000178.1:0-4594 GCA_044344725.1 Steroidobacteraceae bacterium
GAAGTCTCGGCCGAGGATCTCGGCGGGGGCGACGTCCACACGCGCCTATCGGGTGTGGTGGACCATCTAGCTGCGAACGATGCGGACGCTCTTGGGCGCGCGCGACAAATCGTCGGCGCTCTCAACAGCACGAAGCCCCAGGGCCCGGTCCTGCGCACGCCGAAACCGCCGCGCTACCCCGCCGAAGACCTGTATGGCCTCGTGCCCACCGATCTGCGCACGCCATTCGACGTACGCGAGGTCATCGCGCGGCTCGTCGACGATAGCGAATTCGACGAGTTCAAGGCGCGTTATGGCACCACACTCGTGACGGGATTCGCGCACCTCGAAGGCATGCCGATCGGCATCATCGCGAACAACGGCATCCTGTTTTCCGAGTCGGCGCAAAAAGGCGCGCATTTCATCGAGCTTGCGTGCCAACGGAAAATTCCACTGGTGTTCTTACAGAACATCACCGGCTTCATGGTCGGCCGAAAGTACGAGAACGAGGGCATCGCCCGCCACGGCGCCAAGATGGTCACTGCGGTCGCCTGCGCCCGGGTCCCGAAACTCACCGTCGTGATCGGCGGAAGCTTCGGCGCGGGCAATTACGCGATGTGCGGACGCGCCTACTCGCCCCGATTTCTTTGGATGTGGCCGAACTCCCGCATCAGCGTCATGGGCGGTGAACAGGCGGCCCAGGTGCTGGGTCGCGTGCGTCGCGACGGCATCGAGTCACGCGGCGGCAGCTGGAGCCCCGACGAGCAAGAGTCGTTCATGGATCCGATACGACGGCAGTACGAGACCCAGGGTCATCCCTACTACGCGACAGCACGCCTCTGGGACGACGGCATCATCGATCCGCTCGATACCCGTCGGGTATTGGCGCTCGGCCTCGCCGCCTCGCTCAACGCCCCCATTCCCGAGACGCGCTTCGGCGTCTTCCGCATGTGAGGTCGACCATGTCGAACGCCGCTCAAACGCTCGAGTGCACCGTTCACGGCGGCATCGCGCAACTTTGGCTCGCACGTCCCGAACAACGCAATGCGCTCGATGAAACGCTCATGGCCGAACTCTCGGCGACGATTCAGGGCCTCGGCGAACGTACCGACGTTCGGGTGATCGTGCTCGGTGGTCGCGGTAAGGCATTTTGCGCAGGCGCCGATCTCAACTGGATGGCGCGCGCTGCGCGCTACACCCGCGAGCAAAATCTCGAAGACGTCTCGCGCCTGTCGACACTGCTGCAGGCGCTCGATCACGTCAGTAAACCGACCATCGCTCGAGTGCACGGCGCGTGTTATGCCGGTGCAACAGGCCTCGTTGCCGCGTGCGATCTCGCGATCGCCGCAGACGATGCACGGTTTTGCTTTTCGGAGGTCCGACTCGGACTCGTCCCCGCGACGATTTCACCCTATGTGCAACGCGCCATGGGCTACCGCGCCTCGCTACAGCACATGCTCGCGGCCGACGTGTTCGATGCAGCGACGGCCTTGCGCACCGGACTCGTCAACGAAATCGTGCCCGTCGATAAACTCGATTCACGCATCGACGCGCTCGCTCAAGCTCTGCGCCACGCAGGGCCTCGCGCGCTCGCCGAAACCAAACGTCTCCTTCGACATATTCACGGTCGACCGATCGACGCCGACACCATCGACAAAACCATCGAGTGCATTGCCGATGCTCGGGTATCGACCGAGGGCGTAGAGGGGGTCCGGGCCTTGCTCGCAGGCGAGAAGCCGCGTTGGAGCGGCGAATGACCTCTCTGCCTCGACGCCTTCTCATCGCGAACCGCGGCGAGATCGCCTGCCGCATCATCCGCACGGCAAAGCGACTCGGTATCGAGACCGTGGCCGTACACTCCGATGCCGACCAAAACTCGCGTCATGTGCGCCTCGCTGATCGGGCCGAACGCATCGGACCCGCCGCCACTCGTCAAAGTTATCTCGATATCGAGGCGGTGATCGCCGCGGCAAAACGCAGCGGTGCCGATGCCGTGCATCCGGGGTACGGCTTTCTTTCGGAGAACGCCGCCTTCGCCGAAGCCTGTGAGGCGGCGGCGCTCCTCTTCGTCGGACCGCCGGCGTCGGCCATTCGCGCCATGGGTTCGAAGTCGGAGGCGAAGCGCCTGCTCGAAGACGCCGGAGTGCCGCTCACGCCGGGATATCACGGCGAACGACAGGACGCCGATACGCTGCTCGCCGAAGCCGATCGAATCGGTTATCCGGTGCTCATCAAAGCGAGCGCCGGCGGCGGTGGCAAAGGCATCCGCCGTGTCGATCGAGCGGAGGATTTCATCTCCGCACTCGCCTCGTGTCAGCGCGAAGCAAGCGCGAGCTTCGGTGACCCCAAAGTATTGGTCGAGCGATACATCACGAAGCCTCGTCATATCGAGATACAGGTGTTCGCCGATCGGCACGGCAATATGGTGCATCTCGGCGAGCGTGATTGCTCCATTCAGCGTCGTCATCAAAAAGTACTCGAAGAAGCGCCTGCGCCGGGGATGACCGCCGCACGTCGCGCCGCGATGGGCGAAGCGGCAGTCAACGCCGCGAAGCGAGTCGGATACGTCGGCGCCGGGACGATCGAGTTCATCGTCGAGCCCGACGGCACGTTCTATTTCATGGAGATGAACACCCGACTACAGGTCGAGCATCCCGTCACCGAGATGATCACCGGCATCGATCTCGTCGAATGGCAGCTTCGGGTCGCAGCCGGCGAAACGCTGCCGCTCACGCAGCAGGACATCACCCTAAAGGGTCACGCGATCGAAGTTCGACTCTACGCCGAAGATCCGGAGAGAGGCTTCCTGCCCTCACCAGGTCGGCTGCTGCGATGGCAGCCGCCGACCACGGACGATCTGCGGGTCGATACCGGGGTCGAGTCGGGTGACGAGATTTCACCGCACTATGACGCCATGATCGCGAAGCTGATTGTCCACGGGGCGACCCGAGAGCTCGCACTCTCCAAAATGTCGGGCGCCCTGCGAGAGACCTTCATCGCCGGGCCTCGAAACAATCTGCGTTTTCTCTCGAGACTTTTGGCGACCCGATCGTTACGCGATGCCGATCTCGACACGCATCTCATCGAGCGCGAAAACGATCATCTTTTCGCCCACACCGAGCGCACCGACCCAAGCGTCTGGCTCGCAGCGCTCGCGACGCTACTGGTCGAAGAATTTCCGAAAGAGCGCTCGCCTTGGACGGCTCCCGATGGCTTCCGACTGGTCGGACAGGCCCGACGCCGCCTCACGCTCGAGTGTGGCGACGAGCGCTGCGTCTCGACGGTCGACTACCACTCGCGCGGCTGGCGCGTCGTGCTCGACTCACCGAGCGCCCTCACGCTCGAATTGCGGGCCTGCCCTGCCGCGGACGGTCGTCTCGCCATGTGGATCGACGGCGCCTCGCACTTTGCCCACGGACACTTGCACGATGGAACAGCGTACGTCCTGATCGACGGTCATCAGGCCGCCGTGCGGATCGTCGATCCTCGCGAGTCGGGCACGTCGGGTGATGCACCGAACGGCGGATTACGCTCGCCGATGCCGGGTCGAGTCGTCGCGGTGCACGTCAAAGCGGGCGATCGCGTGAAGCGCGGAGCGCCGCTGCTCGCCATCGAGGCGATGAAAATGGAGCACGTGCTGACGGCACCAGCCGATGGCGTGATCGAACAGCTGCACGTGTCGGAGGGTGCGCAGGTGGCCGAGGCCGTCGCCCTCGTCGACTTCAAGTCCGACTGAGCTGCTGCTCAGCCAAAGATCTCAGCGGGTGATTCCAGTTTTGTCTTGAGCGCTTGGATCATGGCGGCAGCATCGAAGCCGTCGACGAAACGGTGATCGAACGACGATGACAGATTCATCATCCGTCGAATCACCATCTTTCCGTCGATGACGACGACACGCTCCACCGCCTTGTTGATGCCGATGATGGCGACCTCGGGCAGGTTGAGAATGGGCGTCGAGACGATGCCACCCAACTTGCCGAGGCTCGTGACCGTGATCGTGGAGCCCGAGAGCTCGTCACGACGCGCCCGCCCCATCTTGGCCGCCTCGCTCACTCGTCGAATCTCAGCCGCGAGCGCCTCAAGATCGTGAGTCATCACGTCCCGCACGACGGGCACCTTGAGGCCATCCGGAGTCTGCGTGGCAATGCCGGCGTGGACCGCGGCATGGCGCAGGAGCACGTTGCGCTTTTCATCGTAGAGCGCGTTGCACTGCGGGAAATCTTTGAGCACGGAGGCGAGCGCGCGGACGATGAAGGGCAGATAGGTGAGCGAGGCCGCGCCGGCCGGGCGCTGCGCATTGAGTTTCACGCGCAAGGCTTCGAGCTCGGTCACGTCGACTTCCTCGACGTACGCAAAATGCGGCGCCACGCGCTTGGCCTCGGCCATGCGCTGAGCGATGAGCCGGCGTACGCCGATGACCGGGATTTCCGTGATGCCCGGGCCACCGCTGCGCGCACGCTCGACATCGAGCGCGAGGATCCGCCCCTGTGGACCCGACCCCGATACCGTAGCCAGGTCGATACCCGCCTCGAACGCGCGTCGGCGCGTGGCGGGAGAGGCCATGACGCGGCCGGACGACACGCCCACCGCCCCAGCGGTCGATACCGTCGACGAG
>JBIJCL010000179.1:0-4577 GCA_044344725.1 Steroidobacteraceae bacterium
GACGAATTCGCCACTCGAAGGATCTGCGACATAACGCGTCGGATACGGAAGAGCAGCGGATCCGAAAGTCTCGCGCCAAAGCTTTCGTCGACGGAGTCGGAACGCTGTGTCGACGACATGCCCCGCTTCGTGACGCAAGATACGCATCAAGCCCTCGGCATTGCCGCCCTCCAATGCGCTAGACATCCGTCGCTCGAGACGTTCGAGGCGAGGATGCGCGAGATAGAAAGGGATCGCGATACCCGGCACACCATCGGGCGAAAACCACTCGTCCGAGAACCAGAAGTGCGGCTCGAGTTGGATGTCGCGCGCCGCGAGCTCGTTACGCAGACGCCGGATGGCACGTTGCAACACGGCGCGGCGCGGCGTGCCGAGTCGCAAGTCACGAAATCGAAGACGCAGGAGTTGTGCGTCGGAGTAGCGGGCCCAGTAGGGTAACTTCCGTCGCACGACTCAGACTTCGGTATCCAGGCGAACGAGCACTTCGGCGAGCAGCGCATCGGCCAGCTCTTCGATCATGGGGCGCCCGGCAAGCATGGCGAGCCATCCAACCGGGATGGACTCCACGCCGAACACCGCACCGGCGAGCTGCCCCGTCGTCGCGCCGTATACATCGGCGTCGCCGCCCTGATTGACCGCACGCAAGACGGCATCCTTCCAATTCTTTGCGCCGTGCATGGACTCTTTGACGACGGCGAGCGCACGAGCGGCTTGCGAGTCGATACGAGTATCCACCGTGCCTACCGATGCAGATTTCGAAGAGCCATCGAGCGGCTTGCCGCGCAGCGCGCCGTGCATCATCGATGCGAACTCGCGCAGCGTATCGAGCGTGGAGGATTCGCGAGAGGTGACGCGCATCATCGGCTCGAGATCCGCCATCAACGCCTGTTCGTCGGCGTAATGCCAGAGGGCGAGAGGTGCGATACGGACGAGCGCATCGGCGCCGTCACGCATCTCGTTCGACGCCAAGCCCTCGACGAGGGCGCGGCTCACACTCGCCGTAATGCCGAGACACTCGCCGGAGAGCGATCCTTCACCCTCGCGTTGCCAGCGCCGGAATCGATTCAACTGATCGACCGGGTCGCAGCCCCGACACTCGAGCACGCTGCGGCCGAGCAACAGCGCCATCGCCGCATCATCGGTCCACGAACCGGGAGCGAGATCGAAGGGCCCTCCGCCGATGAGATCGCGCACAGGAGAAAAACTGCCCGGCCGAGCCCATTGCACAGGCGCCGCGAGAGCCTCACCGAGCGCGAGCCCGAGTAACGCCCCGCGAAAACGACTGCGTAACCGCGCCACCGTGGCGAGAGCCTCGGCATCGAACTCCGGAACACCCGCATCGGGTGTCACTCTCCGGACTCCTCACTCGATACCCGGACATCGGGTATCCCTTCGCCCATGGGTATGGCGCGAAGATTCGCAAAGTCGAATAGCGCCGGATCGGCGAGATGCCCGGCTTCGACCTTGCAGATCGCCGAGAAAATGGACTCCGTCCGACCGGGATGTACGCGCTCCCATTCCTGCAACATATGTTTGATCGTGCGCCGCTGCGCGTTGTCCTGTGATCCGCAAAGTTTGCAAGGAATGATCGGAAACTGCCGCGCGCGAGCGTACCTCTCGATATCTCGCTCCGGTACGTAAGCGAGCGGACGGATGACGATGTGTCGTCCATCTTCCGAACGAAGTTTGGGGGGCATCGCCTTGAGACGACCGCCGAAGAAGAGGTTGAGGAAAAGCGTCTCGACGATGTCGTCGCGGTGGTGGCCGAGTGCCACCTTGGTCACGCCGTTTTCCGACGCCCAACGATAGAGCGCGCCGCGTCGAAGTCGCGAGCAGAGCCCGCACATCGTCTTGCCCTCGGGGATCACGCGCTTGACGACGGAATACGTGTCTTGCTCGATCACATGAAACGGCACCCCGAGAGCGGTCAAGTAGTCGGGTAGCACATGCTCCGGAAATCCCGGCTGCTTTTGATCGAGGTTGACGGCCACCAATTCGAACTTGATCGGCGCGCTACGCTGCAGCGACATCAAGATCTCGAGCAGCGTGTAGGAGTCCTTCCCGCCGGAGAGGCAGACCATCACCTTGTCGCCGTCCTCGATCATCGAATAATCCTCGATCGCTTTTCCGACGAGGCCCCTGATATGGGCCTGCAATTTGCGCGAGGTGTTCGACGATTGACGCACGGGCATGTCCATCAGGCTGCAGTCTCCAAATATTTTCGTTCAAGGTAGCGCAACGCGGCGGTCGCTCCCAGAGGCTTTCCCGTAGTGGTTTCCATCAGCTCCGCCAAGGGCAGTCTAGCGCCCTGCGAATGGATGGATTCGCGCAGCCAGCGGCGCAGTCCCGAGAAGTCTCCGACCGTGATCTGCTCGTCGATCGTCGGCACATCTCGTCGCATCTGCTCGGCAAGTTGTGCTGCGATCGCGGCGCCCACGACATAAAGCGGAAAGTAACCGAAAGACCCGCTCGCCCAATGCGCATCCTGCAGCACACCCTCGGCGTCGCTCGAGGGTACGAGTTCGAGGCGTTGCCGCATCCCCTCGTTCCAAGCGTCTCGCAAGTCGCGAACCGGCAGCGATCCGTCCAGCATGCGACGCTCGAGATCGAATCTGAGCATCACATGCAGGGGATAGGTCAGCTCATCGGCATCGACCCGGATCGCACTGCGCCTGACGCGATTGAGAAGCCGGTAAAGATTTTCTTCGGACCACTCGGGGCCGGTCACGCCAAGATTTTTCTCGAGGAGAGGTCGAAGATATCGAACGAATGCGCGCGACCGTCCGAGGATCATCTCGAGCAGCAAAGACTGACTTTCCTCGAGCGCCATCCCTCGAGCCTGCCCCACCGGTTGATCGAGCCAGCCTTGCGGCAGACCCTCGTCATAGAGCGCGTGCCCCGCCTCGTGTAACGCTCCGAGCAAGGCCACGAACGGATCCTGACGCGACACACAGTACGTGATGCGAATATCGCCAGGGACTCCCTCGGTGAAGGCATGCGATGCCTCGTCGATGCGTCCCCGATCGAATGGAAACCCGACAGCACGCAGCACCTCGTTGATGAGCGAACGCTGCTGGCGTGCCTTGAAGGAGCCGCTCAAAGATACGGCAGGCGTCACGAGTTGCCGCTCGATCACTTGTCGGACCAGTCCCGGCAAACGCCGCGCATAGGTCTTAAGCAATGAGTCGATGATGTCGGAGTTGACCCCTGGACTGAATTCGTCGACGAGAGCGTCATACGGATCGAGCGATCGAGCTTGTCCGAGCAGCGCCGCCTTGTCGCGCGCGAGCCAGACGACCTCCTCGAGGTACGGCACAAAGAATTCGAATCTGTTCTGCTGTCGCGCTTCGTTCCACGCCGCCTCGGCGGCTGCCGTGGCCCGAACGAGCTTGTTGAGCAACGAGATCGGCATCGCGATGGCGTGATCGCGTTGCCGGCGCATCTCACGAAGATTGGCGATCTCCCACTCCTCGAGCGACGCTTGCCCTGCCACGGCTCGCTCGATGAGCCGGCTGACCTTGGGAGAGGTCAGCACGGCATGGCACTCGGTCTCGAGCGCAGCGAGTTGCTCGCCGCGCCCCGTCGCGCTCGCCCTCGGCATCATCACCGCGGCGTCCCAACGCAACAATGAAACGGCTCCACGCAGTGCGTGCAAACGTTTCCATTCGAGTTCGAGCTGCTTGTAGGGCGATAGCGCCATCACACCACGCGTTGTGCGCCCATCACGACGAGACACACGCAGCTGCCGAAGCCGACAAGCCAGGTGATCGATCTCAAAGTTGCAAGATCAGCGAGATAACAGGCCACATAGGCGATGCGGGACGCCAGGAAGATCGAGGCGATCAAGCCGACCGAGGCCGGATCGACGCCACCGATGAACGCGGCAGACAACCCTGCAATGTACGTTGCAAGCGCCTCCCAGGAATTGGCCTGCGCGGCATTCGCACGCGCCTGGTAACCCGTGCGGCGGGCGAGCCATTCGCGCGGATTGGCATTGTCGTACCGGTCGCTCCCACGACTGAATTTCGAAATACCCCCGCAAATGATGGGCATGAGCATCGCTGCCAGCAGAATCCAGAGTGCCGTTGCCATGATGAATATCTCCGTTTGTTGTTGACGTCTTCTTTTTTCGGACCAAAAAATTTTCGGCGCGCAAGCGCCTGAGCTCAGCGCGTAGGCCAGGTTGCGGCGTACCAGCCGACGGCGATCGACGCGACGATCAGCGCCGTCACGACAATCACCAACATGATTCGCCCGAACGTCATCTGGCGAACTCCTAACGCAACGACAATTGACCCTTCTCGTTGAAGGGGACGGTTCGGACGAGACCGCTATCGAGCTTCACTTCGCCGCGCAACACGTACGAGATTTCGCTAGGCGCTCGCCCATCCTGACGCGCACGTTCGAGGAGCTTGAGCAGCGTGCCGGCGAGATTGGCCGTAACGAGCATGTCGAACTCCGCCTCACCCCGCGCCGGCACCACGAAGCTGCTGCCGGAGAGTCCTCGACCGAGCTCCTCGCCACCCAACTCGATGGTGTAGGTGATCCCACGAACTCGAAGCTCGCGATCGTTGGGG
>JBIJCL010000006.1:0-16136 GCA_044344725.1 Steroidobacteraceae bacterium
CCCGCCGGCGACGGCGCACTGGCTGCACCCGAGGCGTCGAAACTCGCGGCGGCCTCCTTGAAGCGCGAACACCCTTTGGCTTTGTCACCGCCCACGAACTTCGGTCGAAAGTAGACGCCAAAACCGTCGATCAGCACGACGCGCGGGTTGCGCGCATCGAGCGCGAGTGCCGCCTCGATGCTCTTGCCGCTGCGAGAACCATTGCGAATGGCGCCCATCCCGCCGAGGTTGGCGAGGTAGCCATAACAAGCCGACTGCAGAGCATGAGCCTCCGCCGATTTCGGATCTCGCTTCAGAGCGAGATCGAGCGTCTCGTTGCACGCGTCACCGGCACGCTCGGCATCGCTCTTGCGCTTGGCATAGATCGCCAATTGGAGAATGCGAAATTGCACGTAAGCGTGGGTGTAGAGCTCTTTGGTGTTTTGCGACTTCGACCACGCTGATGTCGTCGCAGCAAGTCGCGCGAGCTCTGCCGTGTTACCCGACAAATAAGCGGACTGTGCCTTGCTCGCGACGGAGGTGATGTCCTGTGCCGATGCGAAACTGGCGGCGATCAAAGATAAAGCGACGAGACCGATACGAATCATGCGAGATACTCCGAAACGATGTCGGCAGATTTCTGCCAAAGCTGCTGTGCAAGAGCGACGTCATCCATGTGCTTGCCCGGCATGGGCACCACGGGATTGCAGTCTTCGAAATAGTGACCACTGACGCCCGCGAGCGCATCCGCAGTTGCCACATAGCAGGTGGTCGCCGCCCCCTCGGGGATGGTCTTCATGAAGGTCCACCCGATCAGTCGACCCATCGTCCGCTTCCACGGATCGAAGTGTCGGCCGAGGTTGGTCAGGATGATGCCCGGGTGCACGGAGTTCGAGGTCGCGACCGACCCCGCCTCGCGCAAACGCCGCGAAAGCTCGAGCGAAAATAGACCGTTGGCCAATTTCGATTGCCCGTACATCTTGTTGGGCTCGTAGCCGCGGGTACCGTCGAGATTGTCGAACTCGATGCCGCCGGCGGGCGCCCATTGATATCCGAGACTCGACACGACGACGACGCGACCGCGCGGTGCAGCTTGCACCTGCGGCAACAGCCGGTTCGTCAAAATAAAGTGGCCGAGATGGTTCACCACGAATTGCTTCTCGAGGCCGTAAACCTGTTCGAGCGTCGGCAACGCCATGATGCCGGCATTGCAGATGAGGATATCGATGGGCATGCCGAGCGTCTTGACGAGATCGGTAGCGCTGACGATCGTGTCCCAGCGCTCGAGTTCGAGTGCGACCGGTGTAGTTCGTCCCTCTACGCTCTCGCACGCTGCTTTGGCTTTCTCGAGCGTACGACCGGTGCCGATGACGTGGGCACCGCGCAGCGCGAGCACGCGCATGGTCTCGAGGCCCAAGCCCGAAGTCGCACCGGTCACCAGCGCAGTCTTGCCTCGCAGATCGAGCCCTGTCGTGACCTCTTCCGCAGTGCTCTCGTCGCCGAAAGGGCTGAGAGGAACACCGGGCGGACGACGGATGTCGTCACCACCACGCGAACAGGACGACAAGAGAGGCAGCGTCGCGGCGGCTCCGACCCCTGCGATGAACTGGCGGCGCTCGATATCCATGTATCCGAGGCTAGCAGAACCTCGGACGAGCGGCTAATTTGCCGATCAAGAACGGGGGATACACACGCATGAACAACACCACGCAAGGCGCGGGCACGAAGCTCGACGTCAAGACCATCACCGAGTTTCTTGCCGAGCAGCCGAACGTCGACGTGAGTCGCGCGTGGGAGCGATGCTGGGGCATCCACTCCGGGATCGTCGAGCGCGTCAAGCAAAGATTTACCGTCGACAAACACCCGGCGACCGAGGGTCACGAATACTTCACGTCGCTCGACAAGTCGATGGAAGGCTCGTTCAACGCTTGGACGGGTCCGCGCGTCGAGTGGTTGGTGCACTCGTGGCTCGGCAATCGAAAGGCGAGCCTCCTCGACATGAACGCGACCGTTTTTCTGTCGCAACAAAATCGGGTACCGCATCTCGTGATCATTTTCGGAACCGTGCCCAAACTTTTCTTTTACGCGGACTACACGCCGCGTGTCGACCTGCGCATGAATCTCGATTACGTGAATCACTATTACGAGCCGGCCAATGCCAGTGCGATCCGTTTCAGGGGGCTACCCAATTTCACCTGGAACTGGAGCCACGGCACTTACCTGCGCGGACTGATGTCGCCGGTCTGCACGAGCGTGATGGGCGATCTCAACGAGGAGAACATCGCGACGTGCGAGTCGTACCTCGAAGAATTCGTGGGACGCTGGTTTCAATGGCTGGACGAAGCCGATCGTCAGCCCCTCTCTCGCGATGAGCGACTCGAGCAGCAACGCTACGACCATTACGTTCGGGAGGTGGGTTATCGCACCGACCCAATGAACGTACTCGCACAGCGCGCCTTCGGACCCGAGGAGTTCAATCGTCGCCTCGAACTGCGAATGGGTAGTCGGCAGATGGCTGAGACCCGCGGAAAAATCGCCGAGGATTGATGACGCAAACTCCCGCCCTCGCCACGCGCACTGCCCGGACACGCGATGCTCGGGCACTTGTCTCACTCGTGAACTCAGCCTATCGCGGTGAAAGCAGCCGCATGGGTTGGACGACCGAAGCAGATCTGCTCGGGGGTCAGCGGACCGACGAAGCCGCGCTGAGCGAGTTCATCGAACGAGGTGAGACGGTCGGTGATCGGGCGATGCTGGTACACGAACGCTCGGGACGTCTCGTAGCCTGCGTCCAACTCGAACGACGTGACAAGAGCGCCTACCTCGGCATGCTGACCATCGAACCCACGCTTCAGTCGGGCGGGCTCGGCAAAGGCTTGTTGGCCGCGGCCGAAGCGTTTGTCTCCCGCTCATGGAGTGCCTCTCAGATCACCATGACCGTCATCGAACAGCGTCCAGAACTCATCGCCTGGTATGAGCGGCGCGGTTACTCGAAAACTGGGGAGACCGCTGCGTTCCCTTATGGTGATGCTCGCTTCGGCGAGCCCAAACGGCCCGATCTTCGCTTCGTCGTGCTGGCCAAGTCCCTTACGCCGGCGCGAACTGTCGTATGACTGTCGACGTCACGTCTTCGACACGCAGATTTTGTAGGCTCGTACCATGCGCGGCACAGGCAGCTTTTTCGGCGTTATCTTGGTAATAATCGCCACGGTGAATACGGCAGCATCCCCGCTCGTCATCGCCCATCGTGGAGCCTCCGGCTATCGACCGGAGCACACGCTCGAGTCGTATCGGCTCGCCATAGAAATGGGTGCCGACTTCATCGAACCCGACCTCGTGTCGACCCGTGACGGACACCTCGTCGCACGTCACGAGCCCGAGATCGGCGCGACGACGGACGTCTCGAGTCGCCCGGAGTTTGCCGATCGAAAACGAACCTTGACCCTCGATGGGATGACGGTAACCGGCTGGTTCACGGTCGATTTCACTCTCGCCGAGTTGCGTACGCTCCGCGCGATCCAACCGAGACCGGATCGCTCAAAAGAATTCGATGGTCGGTTTTTGATCCCGACGCTCGAGGAGATCATCGATCTCGCCAGGCGCGAGTCGAAGGCGCGCGGACGGACGATCGGGATCTATCCGGAGACCAAGCATCCCACTTGGCATTGCGAGCTCGGTCTTCCGCTAGAACCTCGACTGCTCGCGGCACTCGATGCTGCGGGTTGGACTGGCCGTGATTCGCCTGTGTTCATTCAGTCGTTCGAGTCGGGAAACCTCAGATGGCTGCGGTCACGCACCGACGTTCGACTCATTCAATTGTTGGATGGCGGCGAGCTTCGCGACGACGGCAGCGTCGCCCCTCGGCCGCGATGGAGCTCATCGGGCAAATGCGATCTCTACCCTCAAGGCGATATTCCGCAGGACTTCACGAGGCCCGAGACGTTCGCCGTGTTTCGTGAGTATGTCGATGGCTTGGGACCCTGGAAACGCCATCTGATCGGCACACGTCGCACCGACGCCGCCGATACGACGGAGCGCAGTCGACGAGCCATCGCGCCGACCCAATTTGTTGAGCTCGCTCATGCCGCCGGCTTGCAGGTTCACCCGTGGACGTTTCGGGACGAAGCCATGCATCTCGCGGCAGATTACGGCGGCGACCCGGTAGCAGAGTATCGAGTGTTCGCGGAGCTCGGTGTCGACGCCGTGTTTACGGATTTTCCCGATACGGCAATCGCCGCGTTCAGCCGAGACCGCGCAACTGGTCGATGATGGCCGGGTTCTCGAGGGTGCTCACGTCCTGAGTGATCGGCTCGCCGCGCGCGATGGCGCGTAGCAGGCGTCGCATGATTTTTCCCGATCGTGTTTTCGGGAGATTCTCGGCGAAGCGAATGTCATCGGGCTTGGCGATGGCCCCGAGCTGCTCGGTGACCCAATCTCGCAGTTCTTTTTCGAACGCGCGAGTATCGCCCGTCGGTCGCTCACCGCGGCACACGACGAAAGCAAACACCGATTCACCTTTGATCTCGTGTTGCTTGCCGACCACCGCGGCTTCGGCGATGCGCGGATGCGCCACCAAAGCCGACTCGATTTCCATGGTGCCGAGACGATGGCCTGCGACATTTAGGACGTCGTCGATGCGTCCCATGATCCAGAAATAACCGTCGGCATCGCGATGCGCGCTATCGCCTGCGACATAGAACCTGTTCTGGAATTTCTCCCAGTAGGTTTTCAGGTAACGCTCGTTATCACCCCAAATCGTGCGAAGCATCGATGGCCAGGGTTTGCGGATGACGAGATACCCGCCGGCGTCCGGCGTCGTCACGCTGCGCCCTTCGTCATCGACGATATCGGCGAACACACCCGGTAGCGGCTGCGTACAGGAACCCGGTTTGGTCGCGGTGACGCCCGGAATGGGCGAAATCATGATCGCCCCGGTCTCGGTCTGCCACCAGGTGTCCACGATCGGGCAACGCTCACGCCCGATCACACGGTGGTACCACATCCAGGCCTCGGGATTGATCGGCTCACCGACACTGCCGAGGAGTCTGATCTTTGAAAGATCGTATTTCGCAGGAATGTCTTCCCCGAGCTTCATGAGCGCGCGAATCGCGGTCGGCGCCGTGTAGAACACGGTCACACCGTGACGTTCGCAAACGCTCCAAAATCGTCCGCCATCGGGATAGGTCGGCGCACCCTCGTACATCACGATCGTCGCTGCCGCGGCGAGCGGACCGTAGGCCACGTAGCTGTGTCCCGTGATCCAACCTACATCGGCCGTACACCAAAAAACGTCGTCGACGCGTAGATCGAATACCCAGCGGCTCGTCATCTTGGCGCCGAGAAGATAGCCGGCGCTCGAGTGCTGGATGCCTTTCGGTCGCCCGGTCGAGCCCGAGGTGTACAGCAAGAAGAGAGGGTGCTCGGCATCAACCCACTCAGGCTCGCATTGGTCGGACATTCCCGACACCGCGTCGTGCCACCAGAGGTCTCGACCCTCCCGCATCGGCACGGATTCGCCGGTGCGTCGGAGCACGAACACCGCCTCGACGGTGGGGCAACCTTCGGCAAGCGCCTTGTCGGTAGCCGCCTTGAGTTCGACGACATTGCCACCCCGTCGTCCGCCGTCCGCCGTGATGACACAGCGCGCACCGGCATCCTCGATGCGGTCTTTCAAAGAAATTGCCGAGAAACCGCCGAACACGACCGAATGGATCGCGCCGATGCGGGCGCAAGCCTGCATCGCGATCACCGCCTCGGGCACGAGCGGCATGTAGATCACCACGCGATCGCCGCGGCGGATTCCCCTCGCCTTCAACGCATTGGCGAACCGGCATACCTCGCGGTGCAACTCGCGATAGCTCAGGCGTCGAACATCGCCCGGTTCACCTTCGAAAATGATCGCCGTTCGATCTGCGTGCGCAGAAAGATGCAAATCGAGACAGTTGTACGAGACATTGAGTTCGCCATCGGCGAACCAGCGGTAATTCGGCGCCGAAGTGTCTTCGAGCGTCTGCGTGAAGGGCTTGTGCCAATCGATCTCGGAGCGAGCGAGATCGGCCCAATAGCCGACGGGGTCGGTCTCGGCTCGTCGATGCAGCGCGTCGAGATCATTCACCCCGATTCGAGCCCTCCCCGCGAAAACGGGATTGGGAGGAAAAACCCTAGCCTCGTGAAGAACCGACTCGATGTTGTTCTGGCTCATCGATGAACCCTGAAAATCAATAACGGACAGGATACTCCGGACCCAAGCCTTTGAACCGCTTGTGCAGCCAAAGATATTGCGCGGGCAAACGCCGGACCTCGGCTTCGATCAATTCGTGGTGTCTAAGCGTATCGGACACGCTGTCGGGCCCTGGGAAATTTTCGAGTGCCGGTCCGATGCGCACGACGTAGCCCTGATCTGCCGGCAAGCGCTCGACGAAGTACGGCAGAACCGCAGCCCCCGTGAGTCGCGCGAGCCGCGACGTGGCGGTATTCGTCGCAACGGGGATTCCGAAGAACGGCACCATCTCCGCGCCTTTGGCCCGGAATGCTTGATCGGGCGCGTACCACACGGCCCCACCCGCCTTCAGCACACGTACCATGGCGCGGATATCGTCGCTCGCGATCATGCTGGCGGCGACGGCCCCTCGATATTTTCGGAAAAACTCACTGAGCAGCGGATCGCTCGACGGCTTGTAGACCGCATGGACCTTGCGTGCAGCGGTGATGAATCGGGCGCCGATCTCGAGCGTGGTGAAGTGCGCCGCAAGCAAAATGACGCCTCGGCCCGATGCGATCAGTCGATCGAATTCTTCGAGCCCCTCGAAACGGACGAGCGAGAGCAGTTGCTCTCGTGGCATGAACCACGCGAGCGCCGTCTCGGGCAACGAGATACCGGCCTCGTGGAAATGCCGCTTCAGCAAGTCCTCGCGTGCGGCGGCCGGCATCTCGGGAAAACACAACTCGATGTTCCGGCGTACGACTTTTTTCTGAGGCAAGGGCAATCGCCTCGCGAATTCGCCGAGTCGCCCGCCGAATCGCAGCGACGAGGGATAATCGCGGCGCGCGAGCGATTTGAGCATCCATAGCGCCGCCCACATGGGCCAACGCTGAGGAAGATAAAAACGCCACTTCATGCGGTCGTCACCCGGCACCCGCGCCAGCCAGCGCGGCAAGGCGCTCGCCCTGCTTGCGCAAGGTCGATCCGAAGTTCTGGCGATCGAAGAAAGCAGTCAAAGAATCGAGATCGGGCATTCGCGGACGCAGTGTATTTCGGTCCACTTCGAGAGGCATGTCTCGAACGATCTCCGTCAGTCGACGCGCAAGGAAGGCTTCGTCTCGGTGGCGCACGAGTTTTTCGGGCAATTTGGCAGCACCACGGATCGGCAGCTGCGCGACGGCATCGAGATTGTCGTAAAGCTCTTCGAGCGAAACGAAGTCGCGCAACAACGCAGCTGCCGTCTTGGGACCGACCCCCGGAACGCCGCGGATATTGTCGACGGCATCGCCCGTCAAGGCGAGGTAGTCGGCATAGCGCTCGGGTGCCACACCGAAACGCGACTCGATCTGGTCGTAAGTCAGTCGTTGGTTCTCGGTGTAATTCCAGTAGATGTCTCCCTCGCGTATGAGCTGGGCGAGGTCTTTGTCGCGCGTCACCACCGTGGCGGGCATGCCCTCGGCGCGAAATCGCGCATGCAAGGTACCGATGATGTCGTCGGCCTCGTATTCGCCGCTGCCGAAATCCGCGACGCCCAGGTGCCGGCAAAACTCCCTGCAGCGCTCGAACTGCAACTTGAGGTCGGGTGGAGCCGGCTCACGATTCGCCTTGTAAGACGGGTCGATCCGATTGCGAAACGACGTCGCGAGGCTCTCGTCGAAGGCCACCGCGAGGTAACGCGGCTTGGCACGCTCCAGAAGATCACCGAGAAAGCGCGCGAATCCGAATAGCGCGTGAACCGGATTACCCTCTTGGTCCACCATGTCGGGCGGCAGGGAGTAATAGGCACGAAACACGTATACCGAGGCGTCGACGAGGTAAACCACGTCTCATTGTACCGGCCATGGCGCCGCCGGCACGCCCACGAAGGCGGTCAGGCCATCAGGTGCTTGATACGCCCATGCAACGGACTGCTGCGCGGAAAATGCGCGAGCAGGTATTCCATCTGATCGAAGAGCACACGCCGGCCTTTCAAAAAAATGTATTCCGCGTAGGTCGGCGTGAAAGGCACGGCCAGCAACTGCATCTTGGCTTGCTCGGGCGTCCGCCAGGCCTTGTAGTTGTTGCAGCGGCGGCAAGCGGTCACGACGTTGGTCCACACGTCCCGACCGCCCTGACTGAAGGGCCTCACGTGATCACGCGAGAGGTCCCGGGTCGAGAACCGGTCGCCGCAATAGAGACAGAGGAAGGCGTCACGCCTGAACAGCGTCTGGTTGTTGAGGGGCGGTACGTAATCATGGCGGAGGTGCCCCGGGTTGCCGGTCTGCCCCACCGTCGCGATGATGGAATTGACCTCGAGAACGGTCCGGCAGCCCGTCAGCGCATTGGTGCCGCCGTACAAGCGAAACAATGGCGTGCCGCAGGTGTAGGCGATCTGGTCTTGGTGGTAGAGCCGCGCGGCCTCGCGGTAGTCGATCCATTCGAGGGGCATGCCCGCCACGTCGGTTCGAAGCACATGCTGGTGCAGCGGCACCCCTTCGGCAGGGCGCGCGACGATCCCGAACTCTTGGTGATCCAGACTCGACATCTCCGATGTAATTTACGGTAGTTTTGTTACAACATTCAACGGTTCCGAACTCGTCGGCGGCGGGCCGGTCTCATTGGTCACACCATGACTCACTCCCTCTCGATTCTCGCTTGGCTCTTGGCGGCACTCCTTGGTTCCTCGAGCGCGCTCGCACAAACGGCGGACCCGCCTGCAGACCCGGTCGGCGAGATGGGTTCGCTCGAGCAGAGCGCCCCGGATGAAATCGAGGAAGTCACCATCATCGGTGAAGCTGCCGGTCCCGGGCTCTGGAAGGTTCGCAACGGAGAGAACACGCTGTATCTGCTCGGCACCTTGAGCCCGCTCCCCAAGAAATTGCAGTGGCGCTCTCGCGAAGTCGAGAACGTCCTGGCACGAGCCAAGCAGGTCATCCCCGCCCGCAGCGACGTCGACGCCGACATCGGGCCGATCACCGCCGTCCAGCTCTACATGCAGTACCGCAAGCTGCGCGGTAACGAAGAGAAGCAGTCGCTCGAGGCGGTCCTTCCTCCCGACGTCTTCGGTCGGTTCGAGGCGCTGCGTCAAAAATATGCGCCGCGCGAACGGGACATGCTGAAACGCCGCCCCCTCATCGCAGCTGGAGAGCTTTGGCGTGAGGCGCTCTCCCGCAGCGGACTGACCGGTCGCAACGACGTGAGTCGGCAAGTCGAGAAGCTCGCCAAGTCACGCAAGGTCCCGATCGTCGTACCGACCCTCGTCATCGACGATCCCAAGGGCGCTTTGGCAGAAGTCGGGAAAATTTCGAAAGAAGCGGAACTTGCCTGTATCCGCTCGACCCTCTCTCGAATGGAGAGCGACCTCGATGCCGCGCGACGCAAAGCCGAGGCTTGGGCGGTCGGAGACATCGACCTGCTGCGTTCGCCGAATGCCTCGGAGCAGCGCGAGGCCTGTTGGTCGGCCCTGCAGCAAAGTCCGAAGATCGCCGGGATCCGCCAGCAGTTCGAGGACGGATGGTTTCGCCTCGCGGTTGAAGCAGTGGAGAAACACGACGTCGCACTGGCGGTCGTTCCGATCGACGAACTGTTTGGACGGAACGGCGTCATTGCGCGCATGAAGGCGCGCGGATACAGCATCGACGAACCCTGACGCGCGCAGCGCAGGGGGGCTAGAGCATCATCGACTCGAGGTAAGTCCGAAGCTCCGCCAGCAGCTTACGCGTATCGGCCGAGATGCAGACGGACTTCTCCCGGCGATCGTCACGCTTGCCCGTCTCGATGACGAGCAAGTTGAGACGATGCAGGCGATGGATGAGCTTGCGACATGCCCGATCTCCACCCAGACCGTTCAGACGCATCACCATCACCAATTCCGAAATGGAAACGGTCTCGTGCTGGGCCGCGAGGACCAGCGCCGGGGTGAGATGCAGATGGCGAATAAGCGGCGCGGGCCGTGGTTTTTTGACCCGGTCTGATTTGCTCAAAGAGTCCACTCTTGGAGGCTCCGACTATTTGTTGTTTTTTTAATGCAGACCCTTCCCAAATGGGTCGAAATTGAACCGATCAACCTTAACCGACTCCCGAACTTTTGTGATGCGATCTGCGCCAAATTTACTAGTCGTTGTTAGTCGCCTTTTTTGTGTATTTTAACCACATCGAGGTTTGGGCCAAACCGACGTACTTTATGATGCGCGGCCATGAAAGCCCCTCAAAGTTCACGCTCTCGCTACCTCGGCGTCCTCCACGTGCTGTCGCTGACAATGATCGGGTTTGGCATCCCGACGGTCCAAGCGGAGACTCCACCCGATGCAGCGGCCTCCCCGAGCTGCCAGCTCGCATTGAAGGTCGGTCGCCTCATCGATCCCGACCGCGGCGTGGTACTACGCGATCAGGTCGTCCGTATCGCGGACCAACGAATCTTAGGTGTGTCCCCGGCGAGTGATGTCGCACTTCGAGACTGCCCCAAGGTACTCGACCTCTCGCGCTCCACGATGCTTCCCGGCCTCATCGACACCCACACCCATCTCACTTCGGATCCGTCGATCCTGCGTTACCAGCGACTCGGGCTCTCGATTCCCCGTCTCGCTCTGATCGGTGCCGCCAATGCGCGTCGCACGCTGCTCGCCGGGTTCACGACCGTGCGCAATCTCGGCGCCGACGGCTACGCCGATGTCGCGCTACGCGATGCGATCGATGCCGGAGACGTCATCGGACCGCGCCTCGTCGTCTCCGGTCCAGGCATCGGCATCACCGGCGGCCACTGCGGCAGCAACTTGCTCGCGCCGGAGTTTCGGCAAACCTCGCTCGGTACCGCAGATGGCCCCGACGAGGTACGAAAAGCCGTCCGACAAAACGTGCGCTACGGCGCCGACGTCATCAAATATTGCGGCACGGGCGGCGTGTTCTCGAAAGGAACTCAGCCCGGCATGCAGCAGTTCACGCCGGAGGAGGTCGCGGCGCTCGTCGACGAGGCAAGAATGCATGGCCGGAAAGTCGCCGTGCATGCCCACGGGGCGAGCGGTATCAAGGTCGCTCTGCGCGCGGGTGTCGACTCGATCGAGCACGCCAGTCTCATCGATGATGAAGGCCTGGAGCTTGCGAAGAAGTACAAGGTCTACTTCTCGATGGACATCTACAACACCGACTACACGCAAACCGAATCCAAGCGTCGTGGCGAACTGCCGGAATTCATCCGCAAAGATGCCATGATCGGCGAAATCCAGCGGCGCAACTTCGAGCGCGCACTGAAGGCGGGTATCCGCATGACGCTCGGCACCGACGCGGGAATCTACCCGCACGGCGACAACGCAAAGCAGCTCGCCGTGATGGTGCGCTACGGCATGACGCCCATGCAGGCAATCCAGGCCGCCACGATCAACAGCGCCGATGCATTAGGTCTCGCCGGTCAGGTCGGCACGCTCGCGCCCGGCGCCTATGCCGATTTGATCGCCGTCGAGGACGACCCGCTTGCCGATATCCGCGCGCTCGAGCGTGTGAGTGTCGTGTTGAAGGGCGGTGAAGTGGTCAAGAGCGGAGCCGCGAGCTCCACCCGATGACGACGAACGGACGAGGTGTCACGGCAATGTTCATCGCCGTCGCAGCGTTTTCGTTCATGGATGCGCTGCTCAAATTATTTGCCGCGCATTATCCGCCCATGCAGGTCGCCGCGATTCGCGGCGCGGCATCGTTGCCCTTCGTGCTCGTTCCTCTGTGGTACTCGGGTCGTCTGCATGAACTCAAGCCGACGCGTCTCGGTCTGCATCTGGCTCGCGGCGCACTCGGCGTCATCATGCTGGGCACCTTCGTACTCGCGCTACGCGAGGCGCCGCTCGCCTCGGTGTACTCGATCTACATGGCCGCCCCGTTGCTCATCGCAGCGCTCGCCGCGTGGTGGCTCGGCGAGAAAGTCGACGGGGGACGTTGGCTCGCCATCGTGATCGGACTCGTCGGCGTACTCGTCATTCTGCGACCCCGCCCCGACGGCTTGCCGCTGATCGCCGGCTTGGCCGCGGCGGTCTCGGCGCTGTGTTACGCCCTCGCGTCCGTCACCGCGCGCGTCCTCACGCGCACCGAGCGCTCCTCGACGATGGTATTCACGTTTTTGATCAGCGTGACGCTCGTCGCGGGCGCGCTCGCGGCACCCACGTGGGTGTCGATCCGACCCACCGACTGGGGGATCATCGTGGCGGTGGGAGGTTTAGGGGCTGTGGGCCAGCACTACATCACCGAAGCCTTTCGTCATGCGCCGGCCGCCGTCGTGGCGCCGATCGAATACACCGCCCTGCTTTGGGGAATCACCATCGACTGGGTGGTCTGGGCCGTGTTGCCGAGCGCCGTCATGTTGAGCGGCGCCTCGCTCGTCATCGCAGCGGGCCTCTATGTCGCCTGGCGAGAGCGAGTGGTGACACACTCACCCTCGTGAACACTCTCTACTTTCGACTTGCAGGTGTCGCCGCGCTCTGGGGCGGTACCTTCATCGCGGGCCGCATCGCGGCGCCCGAGCTTCCGCACTTCACCGTATCGGCACTGCGGTTTTGGGTGGCATTCGCCATCCTCGCTCCGCTGCTCATCGCCATCGAAGGGCGACTGCCTCGGCTTCGGCCCCGTGACTTCGGCTTCACGGCCCTGCTCGCGCTCTTCGGTCTCGTGTTCTACAACCTGCTATTCCTCGGGGCGCTGGAGTTGATCCCGGCGGGCCGCACGGCCCTCGTCGTCGCGCTCAACCCGATCCTGACGGCGATCACCATGGCGCTCGTGTTCGGAGAACGGCTGCAGCGTCATCGCTGGTTGGGCATCCTCCTCGCGCTGACGGGTGTCTGGATCGTGCTCTCGAAGGGCGATCCTTCGCTGTTGCTGCAGCGAGTGGGACGTGGCGAATGGCTCATGCTGGGTGGCGCTTGCTGCTGGGCGATCTATACGGTCGTCGGCCGCTACGCCCTCGACGGGGAAGCCGCCGCCTCGCCGCTCGCGATCACCACCGTCACCACGCTGTGGGGCGCGTTGATGCTGACGGCCGGCATGCCGTTCGAGTGGGATGGCTGGCAGGCGAACGAGGTGTCCGTCGCGGCTTGGGCGTCGATCGTCTATCTTGGCGCCGGAGGGACCGCACTGGCTTTCGTCTGGTACGCCGAGGGTCTTCAACGCCTCGGGGCAGCGCGTACCGCGGTCTTCAACAACCTCGTCCCGGTGTTCGGCGTATCGTTCGGCACACTCCTATTGGGAGAGCCCTTGCTGGTCTCGATGCTGGTTGGGGGCCTCGTAGCGATCGCAGGTGTGACGCTCACGAACTGGAGTAGTTCGCGGTAAATCAGTGACTTGCACGAGGTCGCGGAGAAACGGTTTCACAAATGCGTCATAAGAGTGTCCGAAAAGTCGTACACGCCTATTTAAAACATTGATTTAATTGATATTTTTCTGATCTGGTCAATCTTTAACCAAGCCAACGAAAATCCGTAGAAAACGCGGCGATTTTTCGCTTGAAAAGCTCACTATCCACAACGTTATCCACACCCTCTGTGGACAAACTCCAGATGCCGAAATTGGTGATCTGTCGGGTGGCGCTCGACACGCCGCTGCGGCGGACCTTCGACTATCTGATCGGAGTCGATACCCCGACGCCGCCGCTCGGCAGCCGCGTCTCCGTGCCCTTCGGCCGGCGCCAACTCGTCGGAGTGGCGATCTCGTTGGAATCCGAATCGGAGGTCGACCGATCCAAGCTCAAGTCGATTTCGAGGACGCTCGACGTGGAGCCCACGTTCGACGCCCCTCTCCTGCGGCTACTGCGATGGGCGGCGGACTACTACCACCACCCGATCGGCGAGGTGATCGCCGCGGCCATGCCCAAACTGCTGCGCGAAGGCGCTCCACTCGTCTCTCAGACCGAATATTGGACGGCCACCGACGGTGGCATCGCCGCACTCGGGGCGGGCGAACCCAAGCGCGCACCGAAACAACGTGAGCTCCTCGAACGACTCGTCGCGGCAGGCGCTCAGGGTCTCGATGTCGCCGAGCTCAACGAACGACTGCCGGGTTGGCGAGACGCCGCGAAGGCGCTTGCCAAGCGAAATTGGTTGACCTCCGCGTCGCGCGATGCGCTGTTCGACGCGCGCGAGCGGGCGGTAGCGGAAAATTCCGGCGCGGCGGACATCCGACCCGAACTTTCCGCGCAGCAGCGCCAGGTGCTCGAGGTCATGCAATCGGCGGGCGTGACGCAGTATCACGCGTGGCTCCTGCATGGCGTGACGGGCAGCGGCAAGACCGAGGTCTATCTGCGACTTGCCGAGGAGCAATTGCAAGCGGGTCGTCGCGTACTCGTGCTGGTCCCGGAAATCGGCCTCACGCCCCAGCTCGTGGGCCGGTTTGCGCGGCGATTTCCGCAAACGCCTCTCGCCGTACTGCACTCGGGGCTGACGGACTCGGAGCGACTCGCTGCGTGGCGCGCCGCCCACAGTGGTCATGCACAACTCGTGATCGGCACACGCTCGGCGGTCTTCGCACCCATTCCGGCACTCGGGATCATCATCGTTGATGAAGAGCACGATTCATCGTTCAAACAGCAGGAAGGCGGCTTCCGATATTCGGCGCGCGATCTCGCCCTCGTTCGCGCCCATTTCCTAGATATCCCTATCGTGCTCGGATCGGCGACTCCTTCGCTGGAATCGCTGCACAACGCCGCTTCAGGGAGGCTCACCCGTCTTTCGCTGCCCGATCGCGCCGCATCGGCATCGCCACCGACCTTGCGCCTCGTCGACCTGCGTCAGGAACGCGTGCATGCGGGTCTGTCGACCACCGCCGTGTCGGCCATCCAGCGTCATCTCGCCGCGGACGGTCAGATACTCGTCTACATCAATCGACGGGGCTATGCCCCCACGCTCGCGTGTACGGCATGTGGTTGGGTAGCGCCCTGCCAGTCCTGCGATGCGCGCATGACGGTATATCGTCAGGCGGCGCGGCTGCGCTGCCACCACTGTGGCGCTGATCGCGACTTGCCGCGCCAATGCCCTCAATGCGGCTATGCCGTGAAGACGGTCGGACAAGGCACCGAGCGCGTCGAAGAGAGTCTCGCTGAGACCTTTCCCGGGGTGGGAATCGCCCGACTCGATCGCGACGTCGTCCGTCGAAGCGACGAACTCGAAGCCGTGGTGGCGCGGATGTCCGGTGGCGAGGCCCGTATTTTGGTGGGTACTCAGATGGTGGCGAAGGGCCACGATTTTCCATCGCTCACTCTGGTGGTCGTACTCAATGCGGATCAAGGGCTCTTCAGCACCGACTTTCGCGCGGCCGAGCGTCTTGCGCAGACCATCGTCCAAGTCGCAGGGCGCGCAGGGCGGGCAAACCGCCCGGGCGAAGTACTGATCCAGACCGAATATCCCGAGCACCCCTTGCTCTCGGGTCTGCTTACCGGCGGCTACGACGCCTTCGCCTCCGCAGCGCTCGAAGAGCGGCGAGTCGCCGCCTGGCCACCGTTCTCCCGGCTCGCGGCGCTGCGCGTCTCGGCCCTCGAGGCGGAAACGGCGATCCGGTTTCTCGAAGCGGCGCGGCGCGCGGCAGAGCCGCTCGCTCGTGCGATCCGAGCGGACGCCGATCGTCGCAGCTCCGGCTCGGTTCGATTGCTCGGACCCGCCCCGGCAGCGATGGCGAGGCGAGCCGACCGTCACCATGCGCAGCTGCTTTTGGAGAGCACCGATCGCGGGTCGCTGCATCGCCTACTCGAGCAGTGGCTGCCGGGCCTCGAGGCGCTGCCCGAGGCGCGGCGGGTTCGCTGGGCGCTCGATGTCGACCCGCTCGAACTCTTCTGACCCGGTAGAATCGCGCCCGTGAAAGAAGACCTGCACAATCTGCTGCAGCGGGCGCTGCAATCTCTCGAGGGTTCGCTGCTCTCCGGTCCCGTCGATCCACAAATGATCGTCCTCGATCGGGCGCGCGATTCCGCGCATGGCGACTTCGCCTCGAACATCGCCATGCGACTCGCCAAGGC
>JBIJCL010000180.1:0-4557 GCA_044344725.1 Steroidobacteraceae bacterium
GCCGACAAGCGCCGGTACCACATTAAAAGAGGCGGCGGCGCCCGAGGCTACACCCCCTTCGGCATCGAGACGGCCAAGGGCAGTCAGCATTTCGACCTCAAGGAGTTCTGGCACGTCGGCCGCGAGCTACCGTCGGGTCACCCCTATCGGCACTACATGGCCGACAACGTCTGGATAAACGAGATCCCGGGGTTCAAAGAGACGTGCATCGAGATGTTCGAAACCTTCGATCTCGCGGGGCGGCGCCTGCTCTCGGCGATCGCGCGCGTGCTCGGTCTCTCGCCCGATTTCTTTGAGGACAAGGTTCAGCTCGGCAACAGCGTGCTACGGGTCATCCACTACCCACCCATGCCGCCGAACCCCGCCGAGAGCATCCGCGCAGGCGCCCACGAAGACATCAACGTCATCACCCTGCTGCTCGGCGCAGAGGAGCCCGGATTGCAGGTGCTCACTCGACAAGGTCAATGGCTCTCGGTGAATCCGGCGCCGGGCTCGATGGTCGTGAACGTAGGCGACATGCTTCAGCGCCTCACGAACGGCATGCTGCGCTCGACGAGCCATCGCGTGATCAACCCCGTCCGAGACCGCGCGCAGAACGCGCGGTTCTCGATGCCGTTCTTCCTGCATTTCAATCCGGACTTCCCCATCGCGGCTCTGCCCTCCTGCGTAGGCCCCGGCAAACCCGATCCGCTGCCGCCGATCCTTGCCGAGGAATATCTGCAAGAGCGGCTGCGAGAAATCAAACTCAAATGACGGGACAAAACCCATGACGCTCTATCTTCAAGCCCTGCTCGGCATCGTCGTATTCATCGCGCTCGTGCTGCCGATGTCGAGCAATCGAAAGGCCATCAACTGGAAGCTCGTGGGTATCGCGCTCGCGCTGCAGTTCGTGATCTGCGCGCTGCTGCTCAAAGCGCCCGTCATCAAAGAAGGGCTGCTCTATCTCAACCAGGCGGTCGGTGCGCTCGGCGCCGCGACGCTCAAAGGCTCGGCCTTCGTCTTCGGTTACGTGGGCGGTGGCGATACGCCGTTCACCGTCACGAACCCCAACGCCGTGGTCACCTTCGCGTTCCAAGTGCTGCCGCTCGTCATCGTGATGTCGGCGCTCTCTGCGCTGCTTTGGTACTGGCGCATCCTGCCCGTCGTCATTCGCGGGATTTCATGGGTTTTCGAGCGTGCGCTCGGCACCCGCGGTCCGTCGGGTCTCGTCGCCACCGCGAACATTTTTTTGGGACAAACCGAGGCGCCCCTGCTCGTTCGCCCCTATCTCGCACGGATGTCGCGTTACGAGTTGCTGCTCGTCATGACCGCAGGGATGGCCACCATCGCAGGCTCGGTGATGGTGATTTACTCGGCGATGCTCGGCGAACAGTTCGACGGTGTGCTCGGACATCTCATCACGAAGTCGATCATGTCCGTGCCAGCCTCGGTGCTGTTCGCGCACATGATGCTGCCCGATGACTCGGGGAGCTCGCAGGACCTGCAGGAGTCGCCTCGCATCTATCAGAGCGCGATGGACTCCATCACCCGCGGCACGAGCGACGGCCTCGCTCTTTTTCTCAACATCATCGCGATCCTCATCGTACTCACCGCCTTCGTTGCGCTCGCCAACAGCATCGTGAGTTTCCTGCCTGCCGTAGCAGGTGAGGCGGTGACGCTCGAGCGGATCGCCGGCTGGATCTTCGCGCCGATCGCCTGGCTCATGGGCATTCCCTGGTCGGAAGCGATGACCGCCGGATCGCTGCTCGGCGTGAAAAGCGTGCTCAATGAATTCATTGCGTTCATCCAATTGACGACGGTGCCACCCGAAGCACTCTCCGATCGCTCGCGACTCATCACGATCTACGGTCTATGCGGATTCGCGAACCTCGCGAGCATCGGCATCCAGATCAGCGGCATCGGTACCATGGCGCCCGAACGTCGCGGCGATCTCGCCTCGCTTGCTTGGCCGGCCTTCGTCGCCGCGACGCTCGGCTCGTGCATGACGGGCTGCGTGGTCGGTATCGTCGCAGGCTGAGATCCGATCGATCGTGGCGAAGCTCTACTTCTATTACTCGACCATGAATGCAGGGAAGTCGACCGCCCTGCTGCAGGCCTCGCATAACTATGGCGAGCGCGGGATGCGCACGCTCGTCTACACGGCCAAGCTCGACGACCGGGCGGGCGGCAAAGTGGCCTCGCGCATCGGCATCAGCTCGGATGCCCGGCACTTCGCTGCGGGTCAGGACCTCTATGAAGAGATCCAACAAGAACTCGCGAACGGACCGATCGCCTGTGTCCTGGTCGACGAGGCGCAATTCCTGAGCACCGCCCATGTGAAGCAGCTCTCGCGGGTCGTCGACGAACTCAACGTCCCGGTGCTCTGTTATGGGCTACGAACCGACTTTCTCGGCCGCCTTTTCGAAGGCAGTGCCCAGCTTCTGGCCTGGGCGGACAACCTGGTCGAACTCAAAACCGTCTGCCATTGCGGTCGCAAGGCGACCATGGTGGTTCGGGTCCGGGCGGATGGGAGGGTCGAAACCACCGGCGCCCAGGTCGAAATTGGCGGAAACGACCGCTATATCTCCCTCTGCCGCAAGCATTTTGTAGTCGCCCTCGAGACGGGGCAGCCCTAAGCCCAAGGTCAGCGGCCCGAGTGACCGCTCCAGTGACCGCCCAGATGACCGCCTTGTGGCGCAAACCCAACACCTTGGGCGGGTCTGATTTTGTCTTCTCTTCGTCACACTATTTCGAAACTTTCGGGCGATAATTGCGCCCCGCCGGCCCCTGCTCAGGGATGCCGTGCAAAGCATCAAAAAAAGCGTACTTTCAGGAGTTGACCTTCATGCTTCTCAGAAAACTTGCGACCACCTTGATGGTGAGCTTGTTGACCTTCGTCGTCGTGCCGACGGCGCTGGCACAAGAGACCACCTCGGCACTGCGCGGAACGGTGGCCGACGTAAGCGGCAAGCCGCTTGCGGGCGCGACGATCACGATCGTCCACACGCCGACGGGCACGCGCTCCACGCAAACCACCAACGACAGCGGCGTGTTCGATGCACGCGGTTTGCGCGTCGGCGGTCCGTACACGGTGGAAATCGCTTCGGGCGGTTATCGCTCGGTGAAGTATGACAACCTCTTCCTCACCGTCGGTGAGACCGGTCGTCTGAACGCGAACCTCGAAGAGGCGATCCAGGAAATCCTGGTGTCGGCCACTGCGGTCCGCGATGCGATCGAAGTGGGCTCCGCCACCACACTCGATCGTGACCAGATCGAAGCCGTGGTCTCGATCAGCCGCGACATCCGCGACCTCGCGCGTCGCGATCCGCTCGTCTCCGCCAACCTTCGCGGCGACGGCGGCATCTCGATCGCCGGTTCCAACCCGCGCACGAACCGCATCTCGATCGATGGCGTGCAGGCTCAGGACGACTTCGGTCTGAACACGGGCGGTCTTCCGACCCGCCGTGGTCCGGTCTCGCTCGACTCGGTCGAGCAGTTCTCGGTCCAGGCTGTTCCGTTCGACGTCGAGAACGGCGACTTCCTCGGCGGTGCCATCAACGTGGTGCTCCGTCAGGGTACGAACGAATTCAGCGGTTCGGTTTTCGGCAACTTCCTGAACGAAGATCTCGTCGGCACCAAGATCCGCAGCACGACGATCAAAACTCTCGTCGAGCAGGACAACTACGGCGCCACGTTCCGCGGTCCAATCATCCAGGATCGCTTGTTCTTCGCGCTCTCGTACGAGAACTACGAGTCGGTGGACGTGACCTCGGTCGGTCCGGCGGGCGGCGGCTTCGCCACCACGATCATCGGACCGGCGGGCGGCACCTCGCAGCTCACCACCAATGACATCGCGGCCGTCACCAACGTGTTCACCAACACGTACAAGTCGACCTATCCGTTCGGCAGCATCCCGCAGACGAAGCCGATCACGGACGAGAAGTACACGGCTCGTCTCGACTGGAATATCTCCGACAACCAGCGCGCGATGGTCTCCTATCGCAAGTCTGAGTCGGGCGTGATCCAGCGTACCAACATCAACCCGTCGAGCGCCGGCCTCGACTCGCAGTGGTACCTCACGGGCGAGCTCGACGAGACGATGGCGATGCAGATCAACTCCAACTGGACCGACGATCTGTCGACCGAGCTTCGTATTTCGAAGCGTGACTACACGCGACTGCAGGAGCCGCCGGCGGGTCAGAACTTCGCCGACATCCGCGTGTGTACCACGCAGACGAACCTCGATGCGGCCGGCCAGAGCAGCCCGTTGCTCAACTGCCGCAACGGCTCGACCAACGTCGCCGTGGTTCGCTTCGGACCGGACCAGTTCCGTCACGCGAACTTCCTGCAGACCGAAAACACGCAGGCTCAGTTCTCGGCTGAACTCATCCGTGGCGATCACCTGATCAAGGCGGGCGTGCAGTTCCAGCGTCAGGACATCTTCAACCTCTTCGTTCCGAACAGCGACGGCACGTACTACTTCGACTCGATCGAAGATTTCGCGGCCGGTCGTGCGAACCAGCTCATCTATCGCAATGCTCTTTCGGGCAACGCGAACGATGCGGCGGCGAACTTCTC
>JBIJCL010000267.1:0-3253 GCA_044344725.1 Steroidobacteraceae bacterium
GATCTGCGCCAGTGTCTCGCCGAGCAACTTCGAATTGACCGGTGGGGTTTTCCTCGTGATGTCGGCGGCGAAACCGAGTGCCCGCAGTCCCTCTGGATTCAGCCGTGCCTGACCGGGGTTATTGTTGAACGCATCGCTGGAATCGGTGGATTCGATGGCGGAGACCTCCGTCACCTCGGGCCCGTAAATCGCCTCGAGCATCCAGGTTCTCGCAAGGCCCTGCAGTGCAGGTACCCCGATCGTCGGCTTGTCCGTCGAAAGCTCTTCAGCGAGTTGGAGGGCCCGTGCGTGAAGTCCGCGGGCGGTGGAATAGCGCCCCATGGTTTCGTGCCATCGCGCATAACGATCCAACGGTTCGATCAGTCGCAGATCGCGCTTTCCAAACTGAGTCTCGGCGATTCGGAATGCGAACTGATGCTCGCGATCGGCATCGATGTCGCGTCCGAGCATGACATGAGCTTCGATGAGCGCATCGACTACGTCCAGTTGCTCGAAGTTGTAGAGTCCGTCCAAGTTACGGGACAAGTCGACGGCACGCTTGAGTACGACAGCAGCGTCCGCCGGACGACCGCTCGTGAGCCAGGTTTCTCCCAGCCCGTGTAGCGGACGAATCAACTGTCGATCGGCCCCCGAGAGTCGACCCTCTATGAGCCGGATCGCGCGCTGATAACTCTCTTCGGCAGATTTCAAATCACCTCGGCGAAACTGAACGGTTCCGAGGTTCGTGAGAGGATTGACCAGCTCCCGCGAGTCTTTGCCATGACGGCTCTCCACGGCAGTCACGAGCTCTTGGGCGCGCGCTTTCGCGCTGTCCAGATCGTTGGCCTCGAGTGAGGATTTGAATTGCGCGAAGATCTGAAGCGGCTCGGGTTCCTGCGCGACGAGCGGCAGTGGAACCCCACCGACGATCAGGGTGATTAACGCCGTTCGAAAAGGTAGTGCGATACCAGCCATTCGCGTCCGCTCCGATACCCGAATAGTTCCGCGCAGGACATGAAGAAAATACGCCAATACACCCACCACTTGAGCGCTTGGTCCGAGCCGTAAGCCTCCGCCAACACCGGCATCAGCGACGATCGATTGGCATCCATTTTTTGAAGCCAGGCTTCGGAAGTGAGTTGGTAGTGACGCCCGTCGACTTGCCAGTGATCGGCGAGTAGCAAATCCCGCTGAAAATAATGGAGCAAGTCGTCGCTCGGCATGATACCGCCGGTGAAGAAATATCTCGCCATCCAGTCGGTATCGTCGCGCACTTCGAACGTATAGGCATATCGATGATGCGTGAAGATGTGAACGAATAGGGTGGCGTTCGGAGACATCCACCCGGCGATACGCCCGAGCAGTGTCTCGTAATTTCGCATGTGCTCGAACATTTCTACCGAGACGACCCGATCGAAGCGGGTTTCAGGTCCAAACTCCAATTTGTTTGCGTCGCAGGTGATGATTTCGAGATTTTTGAGGCCGCGCTCAGCTGCGCGTGCATCGATGAACAGTTTTTGCGTTCGCGAATTAGAGACCGCCGTGATACGCGAATCGGGGTATTTCTCCGCCATCCAGAGTGAGAGCGAGCCCCAGCCGCAGCCAAGCTCGAGGATCCGGTCACCGTTGCGTAGCCTCGCGCGATCGCATGTCAAAGCCAGCATGCGTGCTTCGGCTGCATCAAGGTTCGCTGCTGCCCGTCCGATGTCGAAATCATCGTAGTAGCAGCTGCTGTATTTGAGATGCTTGCCTAAAACCTTGAGGTAGAAGGCCGTCGGCACCTCGTAGTGCTGCTCATTCGCTGCTGCCGTATGAATAGCGATGGGACTCTCGCGCAGTTTTCTAACCATCTGCATCAGATGAGCCTGCTGCAATTCCGGATCGCCCTTGTCTTCTTCCCGAAGGCGCTGAGCCAATAAGTCGCGGATGCGACGACGGATCAGCCAGTCCGGGATTCGATCTTGTTCGACCAGGCGCATGGCCAGAGGCATGGAAGAGTTTTCGATCATGGGGGCGACGTCGGTTTCAAGGTTTTCAGGGCGCGCTCGAGCACGGGGATCAAAGATCTATAGAGTACAAAAATCGCGAGAGGTCCGATGAGGATCCAGCCCACTGAAGCATGCACGATGGCATCCCACATCGTGACAATGGCCTGTAGTACCCCTTGGGAGATGATCTCCATGCCTGCTTCGATGGTCATCGGCTGAGGTTCCGAGCCGAGCACCCACTCTCCGAGTCTCATGAACGGAATGATGAGCGCGAGCTGCACGGGGCCAACGAGCCAACTGACCAACTGGATCGCGGCAAGGTTCAATCGTTGCCACAGGGCGATCAGCGCCAATGCGGGTGTGGACACACCTAAAACCGGGAACATCCCGACGCCCGCACCGAGAGCGAGGCATAACGCGAGATCGCGAGGCGAGAGCCCTTGGCGAAGCAGCCCCAGAACAGGATCTACGACTCTCCGACGAACGATAGCTAGCATGCAGGGTCTCTCAGGTTCGAGGGTCGATCTTCGTACCCGCTTGCGCCAACGCGGCACCAATCAGCAGGGCGGCGACATCGGTAGTATCCGGCAAACGACCGGGAATCCATTGTTGCAGGAACTCGGTCGAGATGGCGATCAGAATGACGAAGGGCAGGGGCGGGAGTCGCCGTAAAACCCCTTGTAGCGCGAGCCAGGCGAGCCCAATCCCTAGAAACAATCGCTCAAGCAGCGGAAGCGCGCCGGAATCCCCCGGTACCCCAGCTAACTCCGCGAAGGGTAGCCAGAGAATGCCCTCTGCAGACGTGACGGTCGGTTGGGTCGAAGGCCAGACGCCCGCCATGAAAAGCGCTAGACAGGCAAACAGGAAGGCCGGTGACGCCCAGCGACCTGGATTGATATTACGCATGACGGCGATGGTCACCAGAGACAGCACAAGCGCCGCACCTTCGGCTGGACTCAGGTGCTGACCGACGAACAACAGCCGCGCACCCAGCGAGACGCCGAACGACAGCAGCAATGCCGACCAAAAATAGGGGCGACGCAAAAGTGCGTTAAGGAGAGTGCCCAGTACGAGATAGCAGGCAAAGAAACCAAACATCTTTCCAGCCTCGAAGGGCATGGCGAGGCTGGTTTCGATCGCTGCTTCGATTCGGCCCGGACGAAGTCTTGGCACGAATGGAGCAAGATGCGCCACCAACCAAAGGGCGACGAGTAACGCGGGAGCCGGCCCGATAGTCAGTCTTTGAAGTCGTCTCGATAAGGGTTGCACAGGTAGCGCTGAGTAGA
>JBIJCL010000182.1:0-4540 GCA_044344725.1 Steroidobacteraceae bacterium
CACCGCACAAGACGTCGACAGGGCGGTGCGCGCGGCAGCGAAGGCACAGGTCGAGTGGGCCGCCCGTTCAGTCTGGGAGCGTGCTGCGGCGCTCCGAGCGTTGGCGTCGGCGATCCGCGCCCGAGGGCCAGAGATTCTGACCCTCGAGGCGCGGGATACCGGAAACACCATCGCAAAGCTGCAGGCCGACATCCAGATCGCCGCAGGTTATCTCGAATACTTTGCAGGGCTCGCTTCCGAGCTCAAGGGTGAGACGATTCCGGCGACGGCGAAGGGTCTGCATCTGACCCTGCGCGAGCCCTACGGCGTCGTCGCGCGTATCGTGCCCTTCAATCATCCGTTCATGTTCGCCGCGGCCCACCTCGCCGCACCGCTGATGGCGGGGAATGCCGTCGTCGTCAAAACCCCTGAAACCAGTCCTTTGACGGGTTCGATTTTGGGGGAGCTCTGTCAGACGGTCTTGCCTGCGGGCCTCGTGAATATTCTCCACGGTCACGGCATGCCCGCGGGCGATACGCTGGTGCGTCATCCGCTCGTTCGAAGGATCGGCTTCACCGGGTCCGTTGCAACGGGGCTCGCCATCCAGCGCGCGTCGGCCGAGAGCGGGGTCAAGCACGTCACGCTGGAGCTTGGTGGCAAAAATCCGTTCATCGTGTTTCCCGATGCGGACCTCGATCGCGTCGTCGAGATGGCGGTCGCGGGGATGAACTTTACTTGGGCGGGGCAATCCTGCGGATCGACGAGTCGCCTCGTGCTGCACGAGTCGATCCACGATGTTGTCGTTGAGCGAGTCGCCGCTCGATTGCAGGCCTTGAGACTCGGCAGTCCGCTCGACCCGACGTCGGAGATGGGTCCCGTCAACTCCGAACGGCATCGCGATCGCATCATGGCGCTCATCGACTCTGCGCGCTCCGAGGGTGCGCGCTTGGTGACGGGTGGCGGACGACCTCACGGCGATGCGTTCGCACGTGGCTATTGGGTCGAGCCGACGTTATTCGCCGAGGTGACGCCCGCCATGCGGATCGCCCGCGAAGAGGTTTTCGGTCCCGTGGTCTGCGCGCAGCGGTTTCGAACCGAAGAAGAAGCCGTAGCGATCGCCAACGGGACGGACTTCGGTCTCACCGCGGCCGTTTGGACTCGCGATCTTCCGCTCGCTTTGCGCATGGTTCGGGCGGTGCAGGCCGGTACCGTGTGGATCAACACGGCCGGTCAGCACTTCGTCGGCACGCCCTTCGGCGGTTGGAAAGACAGCGGCCTCGGGGGCGAGGAGTGTCTCGAGGAGCTATTCAGTTACTCGCAGGTGAAGGCTGTTCACGTGTTCCCCTGAACGCTCGCCACAGCAGCCAAGCGGCGATCGGATTGGCGACGAGCGACGTCAAGGCGAGCGACCAACCCACCTTTTGCTCATCCGCGAAAACATAGTCGGTGGTGAAGCCCACCAGGAAGGGACCGAGCGTCGCGCCGACGAGCACCAAAGAAAACTGATACATCGCACCGAACTGCGCGCGCATCGCTTCCGGCGTGATCGACTGGACATAGGCGCCGGCAGGTCCCGTGGCTGCCGAGCCAAAGAAAAACATCAAGAAGATGATGACGGCATGCGAGTGCATGGTGGGCATCAAGGGCGCGACGATGCCCGGCAGCAAAAGGCCAAGGCCGCAACCGCAGAGTACACGCAGCTTCGCATGTCGGTCGCCCCGAGATTCGAGATGGTCCGAGAGCCAGCCTCCGGAGAATGCACCGAGTAATCCGCCGACGAGCGCGACCGTGCCGATCACGAGGGCAGCCTCGGGAATGCTGGCACCGTACTGGCGCTGGTAGAGCGCGGGGGTCCACGTCATGACGGCGAACGCGGTCACGGAGGTCGTGCCGTATCCCGCGAAGACATAACCGTAGCGGGAGAGGTTGTTTCGAAAGTGCGCCCAGACTTCGGCGACCGACGAACGCGTGAAACCCGCGGGGCGTGGAGGCTCTTTGACGAACAGCATCAGCACGGCCACCGGTAGCCCGATCGCACCGACGAGCACCATGACGAGCCTCCATCCACCGAGCTCGCCGAGCAAGGGTAGCGTGACGGGCCCTTGAGCAAAGACCCAGCCGATCATGGCGCCCCCGAGCAGGAAGGCCATGCCCGTGCCTGCGGTGACACCCGCGCTGAAGATGCCGATCGCCAACGCGAGTCGCTGCGGCGGAAAATATCCAGCCAGCATGGAGTACGCCGAGGGCGAGAGAGTCGCCTCACCCACACCTACTCCGACGCGATACAAAAATAACTGCGCGTAGGATCGCGCGGTGCCCGCAAGCGAGGTCATGAGGCACCAGAGCGTGATACCCGAGGTGATGATCCACTTGCGGCTATAGCGGTCCGCCCAGCGCGCGATCACGAGGCCCATGCCGCAATAGAAAATCGCGAACGCGGCGCCTGCGAGCAAACTGAAAGCGGTGTCCGAGATGCCGAGATCCGCCTTGATGGGTTGCACCAGCAACGACAGGATCAACCGGTCGATGAACGAGACGCAGTTGGCGAGGGCCAGAACCAGGACCACGAACCAGGCGTAGACGGGCTGGAATTCGGCTCGGTTGCCGGGTGCGACTCCGGATGCGCTCGAAGTGGTCAAGCTGTTGGCCGCCTGTTTGAAAGATCCCCGCGCCGGAGTATATCTGCCGAGGGCGGCTCGTTGCGGCGCCGCCGGTGGGGGTGTTCATGCGATGGATCAAAGGGGTAGCGAAGGGGCTTTTGGGCGTGATCGTCTTGATCGGCGTTTTGCTCATCATCGGCGCCGTGATCTACCGAGACACGTCCGTAGCGGAGGTCGAGGCGAAGTGGGCCACCCCGCCTTCGCAGTTCGTCGAGATCGACGGCGTTCGCATGCACTATCGGGATGAGGGCGAGGGGCCGGTCGTTGTCCTGCTGCATGCCAACTACTCGAGTCTTTTCATGTGGGAGCCATGGGTCGTGGCGCTCCGAGAGCGCTACCGTGTGATCCGCCTCGATTTGCCGGCGCATGGTCTGACGGGTCCCGAGCCGAGTGGAAATTACACCCTCGAGCGCATCCAGCAGCTCTTCGAAAAATTCGTCGATGAAAAGGGTCTCGAGCGCTTCACCGTGGTCGGTACGTCCATCGGGGGCACGGTCGCGATGCGCTACACCGCAGACCACCCCGATCGAATCGAGCGATTGGTTTTGATCAGCCCCGGGTCACTCGAACCGCGCGTGCGCGGACGGACGACTCCGGCGAACGTCCCGAAGGCGGCCGATCTCCTTGGGTATATCCTGCCGAAGTCGTTTACGCGATTCATGTTGACCAACGACTATGGCGATCCGGAGCGCGTGACCGATGCCGTCGTCGACGAGTGGTACGAGATGTGGATGCGCGAGGGGAATCGTCTCGCGATGCTCAATTTGCTGAGGCAG
Source organism: Steroidobacteraceae bacterium (assembly GCA_044344725.1). Taxonomy (GTDB): domain Bacteria; phylum Pseudomonadota; class Gammaproteobacteria; order Steroidobacterales; family Steroidobacteraceae; genus UBA964. Next base: position 3,416 of record JBIJCL010000182.1, read on the forward strand.
TACGTCTCGGGTGGGGTTGAGGACAAGATACGTGCCGTGAGCGTTCCGGTGCTGCTCATCTGGGGCGAGAAGAACAAACGTGTTCCGCTCGCGCTCGCTTACGAAACCAAAGATCTGCTCGTCAATTCGCCCGAAGTCCGTCTCGAAGTGTTACCGGGGATCGGCCACATGCTGGTCCAAGAGGCGCCGGAGGCGAGTTCGCAGTTGATCCGGCGCTATCTCGACGAGGTATCGACTCCGAACTCGGCAATGAACTGAGCCACGCGATTGCGCCGAATCCGCGGGCGTCAGAATCGAGGCGTGCGTTTTTCGAGGAAGGCTTGCGCACCTTCCAAGAATTCCGGCGACGAGAAGCTCTCATCGTAATAGCGCTTCGACTCCGGGGTCTCGGCGTGTACGCCATCGGAGATCATGTTGACCACGGCTTTGGCGGCTCGCACCGAGTTCCCGGCATTGCCGGCGATCTCCCGCGCCAGAGATAGCGCGCGATCCTCGAGCGCATCGGAAGGCACGATTTCATTGATCATGCCGAGAGCGAGGGCTTCTTCGGCGTTCACCCGCCGTCCCGTGAACAATATCTCTTTGGCGCGCGAGGGACCGACGAGGTCATAGAGGCGTTTGGTATCGGCGAGGCTATAGGCGAGGCCAAGCTTTGCCGGCGGAATGGCGAAAAACGCATCGCGAGTCGCGAGCCGCAAGTCGCAGGCGAGCGCGAGGCCACAGCCACCGCCCGTGCAGGCGCCACGAATGACGGCGATGGTCGGGATGGGAAGACGTTCCCAAGCGGCTTGCGCATCGAGGACGGCTTGCTGCATGCGTTTCAGGGTCGGCGGGTCCGCGAGTCCGTCCCGCATCTCGGCGATATCGGCGCCCGCACTGAACGCCGCATCGCCAGCGCCGGTGATGAGGGCGACCTTGATCGAGGGCTCCGAGGCGAGTCGCGCCGCGATCTCGAGCAGGCCGAACCACATTTGGCTCGACACTGCATTGCGTCGGTCGGGGCGGTTGAGTGTGATGCGCGCAACCGGTGGGTGGATGTCCGTCAAAAGCTCAGTCATGCCATCATGTTAGCAGTCGGCCAAAACGACACCAAAAGGGGGATCAAGATCGATGGGTACGTACTCC
>JBIJCL010000183.1:0-4517 GCA_044344725.1 Steroidobacteraceae bacterium
TCCGATCTGGTTTGCCGAACTCGAGCGTCGTGAACGCGACGATATCGGCCATGCTGAACGTTTCGCCCGCAACGTAAGACCGTTCGGCGAGCAGGGCGTCGATGCGGCGCCACTCGTCGAGCACCTGCTCGCGAGCCAAGGCGCCGTAGTCCACAACTTGCGTGACGCGGCCTTGCCAAAATTTGTGGGTGTGACGAAACGCGTGGGTGGTCGGCACGTAGACCCTGAACATGAGCTCGAGCGTCCTCGCCTCGATGCGCGCGCGCTCGAGCGGCGTTGCGCCGAAGAGGCAGGGTTCGGGATAAAGCGCCTCGAGATATCGACAGATCGCCAGTGATTCGCGGATGCGAGTTCCGTCGTCGAGTTCGAGCACTGGCACTTCGCCGAGCGGATTCACTTCGCGGAACGCGGCGCCGCTCGTTTCGTTGGCTGCAATGTCGATCGGTATCCGGGTGATCGTCACGCCCCGGGCTTCGAGGCCTTTTTCAGCGATGAACATGCGCACTCGGCGCGGGCTCGGAGCGAAGTCGTTGTCGTAGAGCTTCATCAACTGCAGCAGATGAGATCGAAAGGCACGTCGTCTTCGACCTGACGTGCTCGCTCGTTGAGCCCTTGCCAGCTCACGAAGCGCACACTTGCGCGATAGTGGCTGCCGCTGATTTCCGGGAACACTCCGAGATCTGCGGGAACCGCCACGCGCAGCAATTGCACGGGCTGGCCTCGATCGAAGGTGATGTGGAAGACGCCGTTCGAGGCCACCTCACTGCGCAGACGACCACTTTGACGTGTCAGCCACAAGAGCTCTGCGATCGAATCACACAGCGGGCGCAACAGCGCGAGCCATTCGGCCAGAGCGTGTTCGCGCGACGCACTCGATTGCGCCAACCAGAACGACAAGTCGGGCAGATCGAAGTCGCAGGTGCCGCCCGGGATGGTGCTGCGATGTCGAATCGCCGCGAGGAAGTTCGAGTCGCGCAGCGGCTGCAGCCAGGTCGATCCGGCACCGAGCAACTCGGTGCGCAGTCGCGTGAGGTTGGCGACGAGTGCTTGCAGTCGATCGACGTCGATGTTGGGTCGTCGCTGGAACTCGGTGTACACCGCGATCTGTCGTTCGAGTTCTTTGAGGACGTCGGCGCGAATGTCGCTGCGGGTGATGATGGCGAGGATGTCGAGCAGACTCGAGATCGAGGCTCGACTACCCCACTGAGAACTCGAGTGCGCGTGGAAGAGACCTTGGTTGTAGAGGAAATCGATGCGCAAATAGGCCCGCATCCGCTCGTTCAGCGGTTGCTCGAAAACAAGAGGCCCCTCGTTGCCCGCAGGCGCCGTGGCTGCCCCCTCTGCGGCCACCTCGGTCATGGGACTATTCTGTTACAGCCCGCCGCCGACCGCCACCCGAGTTGTTCCGATCAGGAAGTCGACCCCGTCCGAGAGAGGTCGAGGTAACGCTCGTGTAGCGCTCCGACCGCCTTTTGGAGGCTCTCGAGATCGCCGTCGTTCACGATGACGTCATCGGCCAAGGCGAGCCGCGCCGCACGCGAGGCCTGCGCCGCCAGGACCGCTCGAGCGGCCGCCTCATCGATGCGGTCGCGGGCCATGACTCGGGCGATCTGCAAATCCTCCGGGCAATCGACCACCAGTACTCGATCGAAGTCGCGGCGCCCTCCCGTTTCGACGAGCAACGGAATTGCATTGATCAGATAGGGCCCCTCGGCCTGACGGTTGAGCGCCCCCATCCGCGCGCGAATTCGCGGATGGGTGATGGCCTCGAGGTCGCCTCGAGCGCTCGGATCAGCGAAGACGATCTCGCGCAACGCGCGCCGATCGAGTTGCCCATCTTCGGTCAATACCGACGGGCCGAATCGCTGCACGATGGCGAGGAGACCCTCGCTTCCAGGCGCCACGACCTCGCGAGCGATCGCATCGCTGTCGATGACGGTGACGCCGAGTGATTCAAAGATATCGGCGACGCGCGATTTGCCACTCGCGATCCCTCCGGTGAGCGCCACTTTGAACATCTATCAGAACCCCGTCCAATCTTTGATCAGCAGACTGCCGGGGACGCCTTCGCCGAGCAACATCACGAGCCAACCGGCGGCCGCGAGAAATGGCCCGAAGGCGAGCGGCTGCTCGCGTGATCGCGCGAAGAAGAACACGAGCGCGAGGCCAACCGCCGCACCGGCGATGGAGGCGAGGAGGATGATCGGCATGAGCGCCGCCGGTCCGAGCCAGGCTCCGAGCGCCGCGAATAATTTGAAGTCGCCGTAGCCCATGCCCTCCTTGCCGGTGAGGAGCTTGAAGAGGTGATAGAACGCCCACAACGAGAGGTAACCCACGATCGCACCGATCACCGCCGTGCGTACGTCGCCAGCGAGTCCGGCGGCGAGTCCGATCCAGAGCAGGGGCAGCGTGAGCTGATCGGGTAGATAGTGCGTGTCGAAGTCGATGACCGCGAGCACGATGAGAAACGCCGTAACGAGGAGGGCCGCCCAGGTCTCGGGCCCTCCGCCGAATGTCGCCGCGACGATCGCGAAGGCGATCGCCGTGCCGATCTCGATGAGCGGATAGCGTGGCGAGATCGACGTCCCGCAGGCCGCGCAGCGTCCGCGCAGGGCGAGCCAGCTCACGACGGGAACGAGATGCCGGGCGCGAAGCGGCGACTGACAGGCCGGACAGTGAGATCGTGGGGCGATGAGGTCGAAGCGAGGGGAACTGAGATCGCGCCCCTCGAGTTCGGCGCATTGCTCGCGCCAATCGCGCTCGAGCATGCGCGGAAGCCGGTAAATCACGGTGTTCAGAAAGCTGCCGACGATGAGCCCGAGCACCGCCGCCACGAGGGGAAACACCCCCGGAGTGGTCAGGGCGGCGAGCCCCTGAAGCAAGGAGGAGAGCGCATCCGTCATCAGCGGTTCCCTAAACCTCGGGTTTCGACCAAAATGGGAGTTTAGTCCAGCTAGTCGGGGGTCTCGATGAATCTTCACGAATATCAGGCGAAAGAAGTCCTTTCGGCGTACGGAATACCGGTTCCGGCCGGTCGCGTCGCGGCGACGCCCGAAGAGGCGGTGGCCGCAGCCCAAGCGCTTGGCGGTCAGGTCTGGGTCGTGAAGGCGCAGGTGCATGCCGGCGGCCGCGGCAAAGCGGGCGGCGTCAAGCTTGCGCGCGACACCGATGCGGTTCGCGATGCCGCCAAAGCCATGCTCGGTACGCGCCTTGCGACCAAGCAGACGGGGCCTGAAGGTTTGCCTGTCGATCGGGTCTACGTCGAGACGGGCTCGGCCATCGATCGAGAAATCTATCTCTCGCTCACGCTCAATCGCGAAAAGGGTTTCATCGCGATGGTGGGCTCTGCCGCGGGCGGCATGGACATCGAAGAAGTCGCCGAGCACTCACCCGAAAAAATCACCACGGTGAACATTCATCCGGCGGCGGGCCTGCAGCCCCATCAGTGCCGTCGCATGGCGTTTGCGCTTGGATTCAAAGACGCGCAGATCGCTCAGTTTCAAAAAATCGCGATGGCGCTCTACCAGCTCTACCTCGACAAGGACGCCAGTCTCCTCGAGGTGAACCCGCTGATCGTCACCAAGGCGGGCGATCTCGTGGCGCTCGATGCCAAGATCAACATCGATGCCAATGCCACGTACCGGCAGAAGGCGCTCGCAGAACTGCGCGATACCGCACAAGAAGATCCGATGGAGTTGCAGGCGAGCCAGCACGACCTCAACTACGTGTCGCTCGACGGTGACATCGCGTGCATGGTCAACGGTGCAGGGCTCGCGATGGCGACGATGGATCTCATCAAGTTGCACGGCGGGTCGCCCGCGAACTTCCTCGACGTGGGCGGTGGCGCGACGGCCGAGCGCGTCACGGTGGCGTTCAAGCTCATCCTCTCGAACCCCAAGGTGAAGGCGATCCTCGTCAACATCTTCGGCGGCATCGTGCGCTGCGACCTCATCGCCGAGGGCGTCATCACGGCCGTCAAGAACGTGGGCGTCAAGGTTCCGGTCGTCGTGCGCCTCGAGGGTACGAACGCCGAAAAGGCGCGCGAGATGTTGGCCTCCAGTGGGCTCAAGGTCATCGCCGCCAAAGATCTCACCGATGCGGCGCAGAAAGTCGTCGCGGCCGCGCGCTGACGCACTTCGTCGTTCGCGCACGTACCACAAGCTGACAGGATTCGACTCATGAGCATTCTCGTCGACAAGAACACCAAAGTGATCTGCCAGGGTTTCACCGGTAAACAAGGCACCTTCCACTCCGAACAGTGCATCGCCTACGGCACCCAAGTCGTCGGCGGCGTCACGCCGGGGCGGGGAGGCGACAAGCACCTCGATCGACCGGTCTTCGACACCGTGCACGATGCCGTCACGGCCACGGGCGCCAACGCCTCGATGATCTACGTCCCGGCGGCGTATGCCGCCGATGCGATCCTCGAAGCGGCCGACGCAGGCATCGAACTCATCGTCTGCATCACCGAGGGCATTCCGGTGAACGACATGGTGCGCGTGAAGACCGCACTTGCG
>JBIJCL010000184.1:0-4507 GCA_044344725.1 Steroidobacteraceae bacterium
CGATGATGTGATCGACACACCGTGACGAACGAAGCGCCGTCAAAACGCGGTCTAACATCCGACGGACCAAGGCCGCACGCTCCGCCATCGACAGTACGCTCGCCAGCCTTGATTTACCCTCGGCGAAAGAGCGAACCGGAACGACGGCGGCTACACGCATCAGTTCATTCTCTTCGGAGACTCGTCACGCAGGAAAATTGAGCGCGCCGGAAATGCGGATCCCTGCGCCGTCCACCCCATACTGCTTGTTGATGAAAATCAGGATCGACGTCATCGCCTCGGCGGCCGCAGAGTTGGCTAGAGCGCCGCCGTGGATTCCTCGAAGGCCACAGGCCTGGACCAGACGGATGACGGACTCGCGCGCTGCCTTGTCATCACCGAAGACGAGGACGTCGCACTCGACCGTCGCATCAGATGCGAGCTTGAACGCTGCGACGTTATGGAACGCAGATACGACACGTACGCCCTCTCCGAGTATTTTTTGGGCACGCACGGCGGCACTACCCTCGGGCGGCAATTGCACTCGCATGACCTTCGGCGGCACCAGCGGGACGGTGGTATCGACGACGATCTTTCCAACGACGTGCGGACCGATGTCACCCAGAGTCGACTCTTGCGAGGCAAAAGGCACCGCGAGGATGACGATGTCTCCCTGAGCGGCCGCCTCGACGTTGGTGGCGGCACGAACATCGATCTTGCACTCTGCGGTGAGTCGCTCTGCTGTAGCCTGCGCCTTCAACGCATCGCGCGAGCCAATGATCACCCGCTCCCCGGCTTTGGCAAGTCGTCGAGCGAGCGCAGAACCCAAATCGCCGGTTCCGCCGATGACGGCGATGCAATGACTCTGATCAGACATAACGAACTCCCAAACTAAAGAAAGCTAATTGGAGTTTGCCGACGCCGTCCGCCAGGCCAACTCGGCCAAGGGCTCCACTTGCGCCGCGTATTTTTTTGCTTCGGGACTCACGGCGGTCCCACGCTGTGCGCGACCTGCTATCCCGTGACAAATGGCGGCAAGCCGAAACATGCAGAACGCCAAGTAGTAGCTCAGGTGGGGAATATCGTCCAAACCGCGCTTGGCGCAATACGCTTCGACGTATTCCCGCTCCAGCGGAAGGCCAAGTTCCTGGAGATCTTTTCCGAAGAGACCTCGAACGCCACCAGAGGCCATACGATAGGCCATCAGGTGATACGCAAAATCGGCGATGGGATCACCGATCGTGGACAACTCCCAGTCGAGAACGGCGACGATTCGCGGCTCATGCTGGTGGAACATGAGGTTATCCAATCGATAGTCCCCGTGAACGATCGTCGGAGCGGATACAGTGTCCGGCGTGTTCCTAGGAAGCCAATCGATCAACTTTTCTAAATATTGAACGCGTCCGGCAGCCTCGACATCGACCGCGTATTGCTTCGACCACCTGGAAACCTGACGTTCGACATACCCCTCGGGGCGACCAAAATCCCCTAACCCCACCGCACGGTAGTCGATCGCATGCAACTCAGCCAACGTGCTCACCATCGCGTCATAAATCGGCCTTCGCTCGGACCGCGACAACTCAGGCAGAGCCGGCTCCCAAAACAATCGTCCTTCGACGAATTGAACAACGTAGAACGCGGTGCCGATGACTCCGACGTCTTCGCACAACACCAATGGCGTAGCGACCGGAAAGTTCGAATGCGTCGCGAGGGCAGACATCACGCGGTATTCCCGCTCGATGGCGTGCGCAGACGGCACGAGATTTCCCGGAGGCTTGCGGCGTAGAACGTACGACGCATTTTGGCTATCTAGCCGATAGGTCGGATTAGATTGTCCGCCCGGAAATTGCGTGACGCGCAGCGGCGAAGAGAAGTCGGCTATCTTCCCGGATAGATAACGCTCGAGCGCTTCGACATCGAACGCGAAACCCTCACGAAAATGATGATCCCTATTCATGAGTGAAAACGATCGTCGTCACGACTCGATCAAACCGCACGAACGGCTTTCTGGCGCTTCGACGTCTCCGGCGAAGCTTTGTTCTCGAGCCGGATTTTCAGATCTGCCTTGAGCTGCTTGAACATCGACGACAGTGGCATTTTGGAGTTGGCGAGCCACTGATAAATGATTCCCGCCATCGAGGCGGCATATTGCTCTGCCACTCTCATCGGATCCAGATCCGGATCGACCGTTCCCGCGGTCTGCCCCGCTTTCACCCACTGCGCCACATCGCGGCGTTGCGCCTTGTGCACGATCGCAATGTTCGATTTGTAATCGGCGGACGGATCGATACTCAAAAACCAGAGCAAATACATGGCCCGAACTTCTTCCGGTCGTTCGCGAATGAACACCTCGGCGGCATCCGTCGCCGCCATGAGCGCATCGACACCGACTCGCTCGCCTACGGCCACCTGCACTCGATCAAGCCAGTCGACGCTCGCTTCCTGCAAAACCTTGCCGAACAGACCCGCCTTCGATCCGAATCGATGTGTCGCAAGACCTCGGCTGTACCCCGCAAGCTCACCGACCGCTTGGAGCGTCGTGCCATTGATACCCACCTTGACGATGAGTTCGATGGCCGCGTCCATGAGCCGCCGATCGGAAAGTGCCACACGATCTGCCTGACGGCGTCGTGCAGGAGGCGGAGAGGCGGTTGCAGCTTTTGACATCAATGAGCTCTTTCTTTGGCCACTTTAGAGTGCAGCACGAACCTTGGGCAGCACGTGTTTTGCGACATATTCGAGTCGTCGCTGGCCTGCTGCGACGGTTTCTCCAGGTAGCCGCGCCCAGATGTGCAAGTCACGGATCTGAGGATACTCACGAAGCAGTTTGACGAACTCCGTCACGGCAGTATCGGCATCCCATAGCCTGTACAACCCTTGGGAGAGCGCAGTCTGCGCGTCCGGAAAACGTGGCGTCGTATCCGGCGGTCCGAATGCACCCCACTCGATATATTGGTTGCATTGATAAAGCGCGTGCGGCCCTACTGCGGCCGCTTCCCGCTCGGGGTCATCCGAGATGATCGCCCAGCTTCCCGCGATGATCACGCCATCTGCCGGATCTTTGCCGTGCTTTTTGAGGCACTCGAGATAAACATCGTGACCGATTCCACCGGTCGACAAAAATCCGTCAGCGACGCGTGCGACGCGATCAATGGCCGGCTCGGCCATCGCGCCGAGATACAGCTTCGGCGTGTGCTCGGGTGCGGGCGTCACACGCAAGTCACCCACCTGAAACCGCTTGCCTTCGAAGTTGATCCGCTCGCCAGCCCAGGCCCGACGGATGATCGTGATCGCCTCCTCGACGAGACTCGGTCGATGCTTGAGCTCCCGGCCGAACTGGCGAAACTCGAGATCTCGATATCCGATGCCGACGCCGAGATCGAAACGCCCTTTCGTCAGCAGCGACAACGTAGCGGAGTCTTCGGCGATACGAATCGGATTATGCAGCGGTAACACCATGAGGTTGGTGCCGATGCGCATTTTCTTCGTTCGTGCACCGATCGCGCCTCCGATGACGAGGGGCGATGGCGTATAGCCGTCATCACAAAAATGATGTTCGGTCATCCATACGGAGTCGAACCCCAATCTCTCGGCTTCGACGATCTGCTCGAGACAGTCTTCATAAAGAGTCTCGAAGGGCACTCTCCACGGATCGGGATTTCGAAAGTCGTACCAAAGACCGAAGTTGACTTGACGTGCCATGGCGTACCCCGGGTTCAGTTCAGACTATTGAGGAAGTCGAGGAGCGCAGCACGATACTTGGGTCCTTCTTCGATGAACGGCGCGTGTCCGCAATTTTCGAACTCCACAAGCTTGCAACGCTTTGCATAATTGGCGACCGAGCGACATACGTCAGGCGCAACCACCAAATCTTTGGCGCCGACGAACCCGAGCACCGGGGCATCGATTTTGGCGAGGATGGCGCGCTGATCGAGGACGTCGAGTTCGGCAAGCGCATCATCGGCAACAGGCGATGTTTGCATGAAGAGCGACCACATCCAGGTATTCATCGCCGTCGACTGAGGCACAGCACACACAGCCTTGGTGAGCGCATCGAAGAAATTCGCACGATCTTCACGCATGATTCCGACGGTCGCCGATGCGCTGCCCGGTGCACCACCGAAAGCATAGTCGGGTGCCTGCACGTAACGTGGACTCGCTGCGGCCGTGAGCACCACTCCGGCACAGCCACCTCCAAGCCGGCTCGCGGTCTCGACCGCGATGGCGCCGCCAAGCGACCAACCGTTCAGAACTGCACGTTTGATGCCGAGATGCTCGAGAATGGCGATGGCATCGGCAGCTCCTAGCCCGATCGAGTTTTGGGCGAAGTCCTTGTCGGACATCCCGCAGCCGCGCTGATCGAAGGCGACGACAGCGTGACCCGCCGATCGCAGCGAAGCGATCGTGGTATCCCAAACTCTCGAGCTCGTGCCCCATCCGTGAATGAGCACCACCGGCACTTTGCTGCCCGCGTAATGCTCGAAGTAAATATTTTTACCGTCTTCTCGTTTGATGAATGCCATGTTGA
>JBIJCL010000185.1:0-4496 GCA_044344725.1 Steroidobacteraceae bacterium
CAAGCGCCCCGAAGATCACGACGAGCACAATGAAATGCAGCGTTTTGCGCAGACCATCGAGCCCCTTGAACAAACCGCGAAAGAATTTTTTGATGAGTTCCATGGTTGTTTCAGCCTGATTTGAAAATGCGATAAATGACACCGGCAAGATCGTCGGATACCAGCATCGACCCGTCTGGCAGCGCCAGCAGATCGACGGGGCGTCCAGTCACCTTGCCGTCGGGGCGGAGCCAACCGCCCACGAATTCTTCGTACGCCACGGCCCGATTGCCCTGCAACCGCACGCGCGTGAGCCGGTAGCCGATTTTTTCGGTGCGATTCCAGGACCCGTGCTCGGCGATGATCGCATTCCCTTCGGCATCGAACATCACGCCTAGCGGGGCGACGTGCGGCCCCAACTCCTGCACCGGCGGCGTGGTGTCGACACAGCGTCCGAGTTTGCCGAATTGCGGATCGACGACGTCCTTACCGTGACAGAGCGGAAAACCAAAATGCTCGCCGACCCGACTCACGCGATTGAGTTCGCAGGGCGGCGTATCGTCACCCAGCATGTCGCGACCGTTGTCGGTGAACCAAAGATCACCCGTCTTCGGGTGCCAACGAAACCCCACCGTATTGCGCACGCCGCGCGCCACGATCTCGCGACCCGTGCCGTCCGGATTCATGCGAGTGATCATCGAGTAGCCGTCGGCATCGCGATCGCAGACGTTGCAGGGCGCGCCAATCGGCACGTAGAGCTTGTCGTCGGGGCCGAAGGCGATGTAGCGCCAACCGTGGTGACGGTCCGCGGGCAAGGTCGCAACGGTCACCGCAGTCCGCAGCGTCGTCACGCCTTGATCGAGTTGGGCGTCGATGTCGTCGTACCGCGTGATGCGGTCGATTTCGGCGACGTACAGCGCGCCTTGCCGAAACGCGACGCCATTCGGAGAGTTGAGTCCGCTCGCGATGATTTTGACGTCACGCTTGCCGTTTTTCCCCTCTCGAATGGCATAGACCCGACCGCCTCCGGTCCGAGTGCCGACGAACACCGTGCCCCGCGGCGAACGGGTCATCGATCGGGCATTAGCCACCTCATCGGCCCACACCTCGATGGCGTAGCCCGCAGGCAGACGTAGCTCGGAGAGATTCGGAGACGCGGCATCGCCGACGGAGGGCGCGACCGCAAAGATCAGGGCCAGGACGATGGCCAAAAGCCGGAGGGGCATGCCGAACCTATTTTGGACGAGGGGCGGGACACCCCGCTTTGAACGGCAGTCTATCAACAGGTCTTGGACGGTGCCACGAGGCTAAGAAAGCCCCATGGCACCGTACCGAAATCAGACCTTTTCTTCGATTCGGGCAGCCTTGCCCGACAGGTTGCGCAGGTAGTAGAGCTTGGCGCGACGGACATTGCCGCGACGCTTGACCGAGACCGCTGCGATGGTCGGGCTCTGGGACTGGAACGTTCGCTCGACGCCCTCGCCGTGCGAGATCTTGCGCACGGTGAACGAGGAGTTGAAGCCGCGATTGCTCTTGGCGATCACGACCCCCTCGTAGGCCTGAACGCGCTCGCGGTCGCCTTCGACCACTTTCACGTCGACCACGACGGTGTCACCCGGATTGAAGTCCGGCAGTTCTCGCGTCGTACGACGCTTTTCCATTTCGGCAATCACGTTAGCCATTGTTGTCTTCCTCTAAAAGTTCGCGCTCTTCATCGGTGAGAGCACGACCCGATCCACCTGGTTGCAGCAAGTCGGGTCTGCGCGCTTTCGTGCGCACCAACGACTCTCGCAACCTCCACCGCCGAATCGCTGCGTGATTTCCACCCTGCAGCACTTCCGGCACCGTCCGACCTTCCCACTCGATCGGCCGCGTGTAGTGCGGCCAGTCGAGTCGCCCTGCAGTGAAGGACTCTTCTACGCTCGAACGCTCGTCGCCAAGCGCACCGGGCAGAAGTCTCACCGCCGCATCGATTACCGCGAGCGCCGCGAACTCGCCACCCGAGAGCACGAAATCTCCGAGCGACAGTTCGCGATCGATTCGCGAATCGATCACGCGCTGATCGAGCCCCTCGTAGCGACTCGCCACCAGCACGAACCCGGGCAAGGCTGCGAGTTCACGCGCCACGCCCTGGTCGAATCTTTGACCCTGCGCCGACAGATGCACCCGCGGCACTCCGGCCGGCAACTGCACCATCGCGGCGTCTATGGCTGCTGCCCAAGGCGATGGCGTTCCCACCATCCCCGGACCACCGCCGTAGGGCCGGTCATCCACCGTCTTGTGCGGATCGTCGGCAAAAGACCGCGGATCGACGCACTCGACTCGTGCAAGGCCTCGCTCCAATGCGCGACCCAGCACTCCGTAACTCAGCGCCCCGCGCACCATCGCGGGGAACAGCGTGACCAGCGCAATCTGCAAAGGCGTTTGCCGCCCGGTCACCTTAAAAATCCTCCGGCCAGTCGACCTGCACGCATCGCGTTGCAGCGTCGATCGACTTCAGGTGCTCTCGAGTGACTGGAAGCCAACGCTCCTGCTCACCGCGCACCACCATGACGGCATTCGCCGGCATGTCTTCGAACCGCTCGATGACGCCGAACTCGACGCCTTCGAGATTGACCACCCGGAACCCGATGAGGTCAACCCAGTAGTGCTCGTTGGGCGCCGTTTCGGGCAACGCCGAACGCGGCACCTCGATCACCTGCCCCACGAGGACTTCAGCCTCTTCGCGGGTGGTCACTCCATCGACTCGCGCCTCGAGCCCACTCGGACTCAGTCGCGACTCGGCGATCTCCACCTCTCGTCGTTCGCCCGATGCCGAGCGCAGGAACCACGAGGGGTAATCGAACAGGGCTTCAGGCGGCTCGGTCCAGGACTCGAGATGCAACCAGCCTTTCAGTCCCTTGGGGCGCCCAAGACGCCCCAACTCCACCCATGACACGCGGGAGACGTCCACGCGCGACGGGGCGGCAAGACCCTCAGGCCGCGGCCTGGGTGGCCTGCTTGCGATAATCCTTGACGAGCGTCTTCACGCGATCGGACGGCTTGGCACCTTGGCCAACCCAGTACTCGATGCGGGAGAGGTCGAGGCGCAGACGCGGCTCGCTCTTGCGGGCCACGGGATTGAAGAAGCCTACGTTCTCGAGGCTGAGGCCGCCCTGACGCTTGCGGCTATCGGTGACCACGACGTGATAGAACGGCGAGTTCTTAGCGCCACGACGGGTGAGACGAATCGTTACCATGATCTGTACGCCCTTCCAGGGGGTCGAAAAAGAGCGCGGAGTCTACAGAAATCAGTGACTTGATGGAAGCGCTACCGGGGGGGAGTGAACCCCGGGGGGAGCCCCCCACCCTTCAGGGCCCCGAGCATGCGCCGGAACTTGCCGCCCTGCATGCCTTTCATCATGCGCTGCATCTCGGAAAACTGCTTCAAAAGGCGGTTGACGTCCTGAACCTGGGTCCCCGACCCCGCCGCGATCCGACGGCGCCGGGAGCCGTCGATGACATCGGGGCGCCGACGCTCCCGATGGGTCATGGAATTGATGATCGCGATCTGACGTCGGACCTGAACGTCCCCCACTCCCGCCGGTAAACCGCCTTTGGCGAGCTGGGCCGGAAGTTTCTCCATGAGCGACTCGAGACCGCCCATGTTCTGCAACTGCTCGAGCTGGCTCTTGAGATCATAGAAATCGAACTTGCCGCCCGAGACGACTTTTTTGGCGAGGCGCTCCGCCTCGGCCGCATCGACCTTGCCCTGCACCTGCTCGACGAGCGCGACCACATCGCCCATGCCGAGAATGCGACTCGCCATGCGCTCGGGATCGAACGGCTCGAGTGCGTCGGTCTTCTCGCCAACGCCGATGAAGACGATGGGTTTACCCGTGATTTGCCGCACGGAAAGCGCCGCGCCACCGCGCGCGTCGCCATCGGCCTTGGTCAAAATAATGCCCGTGAGATCGAGCGCCGCGCCGAACGACTTCGCAGAATTGAGCGCGTCCTGACCCGCCATCGCATCGACGACGAAAAGTTTTTCGTGGGCACCCACACGCGCGTCTATCGCACGCACTTCGTCCATGAGTTCGGCATCGACGTGCAAGCGACCCGCCGTATCGACGATGAGCACGTCGTACACGCCGCTGCGCGCCGCCTCGAGCGCAGACTCGGCGATGGCCACGGGATCGCCACCGGTATCGGCGGGGTGAAAACCCGCGCCCACCTGCTCGGCGAGTCGCTGCAACTGAAGGATGGCGGCCGGACGACGCACGTCGGTGCTGACGAGCAGAACCCGCTTTTTGCGCGACTCGATGAGCCAGCGGGCGAGCTTGCCCGCCGTGGTGGTCTTACCGGCACCCTGTAAACCCGCCAGCAGCACCACGTAGGGAGGCTGGGCCCGCAGCTCGAAGCCTTCCCGGGCACCCCCCATGAGCTCGACCAGCTCGCGCTGCAGGATGCTGACGAAGACCTGGCCCGGGGTCAGGCTGGTGGCGACCTCGGCCCCCTGCGCTTTGGCCCTCACGGCA
>JBIJCL010000186.1:0-4482 GCA_044344725.1 Steroidobacteraceae bacterium
TGGGTGGCGCGTGCCTGACGCCCGGGAGCGGGGCGTCGCGCGCCAGGGATGGCGCGCGCGAGCCCACAGGGAGGTGCTCTTGCGTCCCCGCGGACGGGGTTCAGGTGCGCGCCGGGGTTGAGGTCGGTCAGGTGGAGCGCGGGAATAACAGAGCGACCACTCGCCTCCCATCCCCGATCAGCACGTTGTACGTCCGGCAGGCCGCGCCGAGTTCCATGATTTCGAGTCCGATCTGGCGCTCGAGGAACCAGCGTCGTTGTGCTGCGGGCAGGAAGGTTTGGCCACCGGCCCAGCCGATCACGACCACCTCGGGTTTTTCGACAAACACGGGTTCGAGGTCGCGCTCTTCGAGCTCGGCGGGGGCTTGGGGTCGCAGTGCTGCCTGCAGTCCGCTACTTGCGAGCAGGACGGCGCTTTGCCACTCGGCATCGCCGACGCGGAGGGTGCCCTCCGCGTAACTGCGGATGAGCAGGGCGGGGCCAGTCGGCGTCACGGTGAGTCTCATGCTCCGATAACATACGCGATGTGCGCGAACTCGTGCTCGTCCTCCCTGATCTTTTCCTGCGTGGAGCGGCTCCGACCTCATCGGCCGGTGCTTCGCTCACCTCGCTGCGTTTTGCTGCGCCGCGTCTGATGCGCGGGGGGTGGCGTGGGACGGTCGCTCGCGGCGTGGGGCGCGACGATCTGACGCTCGTCGACGAGGCGAGTGTGATCGATGCCGCCTTGCGGCTCGACGAGGCGGGCGATGTCGACGGCGCTCATGAAGACGACATCGTCGATGCCTGGATCGCGACGCCCGTGCATCTGATGGCGGGACTCAAGACGGTGCACTTTCCGGCCAACGGTGTCTTGCACCTATCCGAGAACGAGGCGAACGAACTCTCGGCGGCGTTTGCGACAACTTTTGGTGACGAGGGTCTCGCACTTCGTCCGGCGGGCGCGGCGGGTTTCGTGTTGCGGGGCGTGAGTGCGCCGGGTGCGCTGACGGTGGAGCCCGCTCGCCTCATCGGTGACTCGCTCGAGACGCATCTGCCGAGCGGCGCGGGCAGCGCTGAATTACGCGCTCTCGCGAGCGAACTCGAAATGTGGCTGCACGCGTTGCCGCTCAATCGCCGGCGCGAGCTGCGCGGCGAGCCCGGTATCAGCAGCCTGTGGCTTTGGGGCGGGGGTCAGCCGCCACGCGATCCCTTGAGCCCCACCCGCGGCGCTTCGCGCTGGTCTCGTATCGTGACGGACGATGTCTGGGCGCATGCACTCGGTCGGCTGTCGAGCGTATCGATCTCGCCTTTGCCCAAGTCCATCAATGAAATCTTCGGTGACACGAGCGTCGCGAGCGATGACGAATCGCTGCTCGTGATCGCGCCCATTTCGGGTGTGGATCTGGAATATTTTGATCAGGCCTGGATCGCGCCGGCGGCTCGTGCTCTGCGAGACGGTCGGCTCGGGCGCTTCACGGTGGCGGCCAATGATCGTTGGGTCTCGGTGGATCCGGGCGATCGCTATCGGGTGTGGCGACCCCATCGGACGGTCTTTGCGGCTGTCGCGGACGGTGGATCATGACGCTCAAGGTCACGCGCCGTACCGTCGATGAGGGCATCGCTCGGCGTTTGAGTTCGCTCAATCCCGTGCTGGCCCGCGCCTATGCGGCGCGCGGTATCGATGACCCCTCGAGGCTGCGGACCGGACTCGATCGTTTGCTGCCCGTCGGTACGCTCGACGGGATCGATGCCGCCGTGGAGTTGTTGTTGGCGCATCGTCGCAGCGGTCGAAGAATACTGGTCATCGGTGATTTCGATGCAGACGGTGCGACGAGTTCGGCGCTCATCGTGCGCTGTCTGCGGGCCTGGGGTTTTGCCGACGTCGATTTTCTGGTGCCGAATCGTTTCGAATTCGGTTACGGCCTCACGCCCGAGATCGTGGCGCTCGCGGCCCAACAAAATCCCGCGCTCATCATCACGGTCGACAACGGTATCTCGAGCCTGCCTGGCGTCGCGGCGGCACGGCAGTTCGGCATCGACGTGCTCGTCACCGATCATCACCTCGCCGGCGCGGAGTTACCGGCGGCCAACGTCATCGTCAACCCGAATCTCCCCGACGCGCGATTCGGATCGCGCGCGCTTGCGGGTGTGGGCGTGGCGTTCTACGTGATGGCGGCGCTGCATCGTGCGCTCGCCGATGCGACGCTGCCGTCGCCTGCGACGTGGCTCGATCTCGTCGCGCTCGGTACGGTTGCCGATATCGTGCCGCTCGACGACAACAACCGGATCCTCGTGTCGCAGGGGCTCGCGCGCATTCGTGCGGGTCGATGCACGGCGGGGCTTCGTGCGTTGCTCGAGGTGGGTAACAAGACGCTCGCAAACGTGGTCGCCACCGATCTCGGATTCGTCGCGGGCCCGAGACTCAATGCCGCAGGCCGTCTCGATGACATGAGTCTCGGTATTCGGTGTTTGCTCACCGACTCGATGGCCGAGGCGCGCGCACTCGCGGCACGTCTCGATACGCTCAACAAAGAGCGGCGGACGATCGAAGCGACGATGCAGGAGCAGGCGATGGCCGCGGTGCGACATCTCGAAGATCCGGAGGCTTTGGCCCGTCGTGGCGTCGGGGGCGAGGGCGGTGTGAGCGGCGCGCGTCACGGGCTCTGTCTCTACGATCCGAGTTGGCATCAGGGTGTGGTCGGCATCGTGGCGGGGCGTATCAAAGATCGTCTGCGACGACCGGTGATCGCTTTTGCCGATGCAGGTGACGGTCAGCTGCGCGGCTCGGTGCGCTCGGTCACCGGCGTCCATGCGCGCGATGTGCTCGAATCGATTTCGACCAGGCATCCGGGGCTGCTGCCAAAGTTCGGCGGTCACGCGATGGCGGCAGGACTCACGCTCGAGAGTGCGCAGCTCGATCTCTTCGCAAGAGAGTTCGATGCGGAGGTCGCAAGATGGCAGCAGGGCGGATCCCTCGCCGATCGTATCGAGACCGATGGGGAGCTTGGCGCGAAGGAGATCTCGCTCGTCACGGCCGAAGCCTTGCGCGAGGGTGGGCCCTGGGGTCAGGCCTTTCCGGAGCCGGCGTTCGATCAGCGCTTCCGGGTTCAGGGCTCGCGGATCGTGGGCGAGACTCACGTGAAAATGTGGGTCGAGCTCGAGGGCTCCGGACGTCGGTTCGACGCCATCGCCTTCAACCTCTTGCAAGGGCGGCCGGCGCTGCGTGGCGCCGGCGGCGCGGTGGTGTTGCCGCAGAACGTGCATCTCGTCTATCGGCTCGATGTGAACGAGTGGAATGGTGAGCGGCGCCTGCAGCTGATGGTCGACCATCTGCTAGAATGACGTCCCATGATCGAACTCGGACTCATCAAGCGATCCCTTTCAGACCTCCAGGAGCGCGTCAGCTCCTTAAGGGGGTTTCTTTGAATACGATCTGAAGACAGAGCGGCTCGAGGAAGTCAGCCGCGAACTCGAAGATCCGGCGGTCTGGCAGAAGCCGGAGAAAGCCCAGGAACTCGGAAAAGAGCGATCCAAGCTCGCCGCCGAAATCGAACAGATCGACGCCGCGACAAACTCCGTACGCGACTCCATCGAATTGCTCGAACTCGCCGAAGCCGAAAACGACGAGGCGACGGCGCGCGAAGTCGAACGCGATCTACCCTCGGTCGAGTCCAAGGTGCGCAAGCTCGAGCTCAAGCGCATGTTCCGCGGCGAGATGGACTCGCACAACGCCTATCTCGATATCCAAGCCGGCGCCGGTGGTACCGAGGCGCAGGACTGGGCGCAGATGATCATGCGCATGTACCTCAAGTGGGCGGCGACGCGCGGCTTCAGTGCCGAAGTCATCGACTCGAGTGCGGGTGAAGTCGCGGGTATCAAGAGCGCCACCATCGAGTTCAAGGGAGACCATGCCTACGGTTGGTTGCGCACCGAGACGGGCGTGCATCGCCTCGTGCGTAAGTCGCCGTTCGACTCGGGTAATCGGCGTCACACCTCGTTCGCATCGGTGTTCGTCTCGCCCGAAATCGACGACGACATCAACATCGACATCAACCCCGCTGATCTCGAGATGGACGTCTATCGTTCGAGCGGCGCGGGCGGACAGCACGTCAACAAGACCGAGTCAGCGGTACGTATCCGCCATTTGCCCTCGGGTATTGTCGTCGCCTGTCAAAACGAGCGCAGTCAGCACAAGAATCGCGCGACCGCGATGAAAATGCTGAAGGCCAAGCTTTACGAGCTCGAGGTCAACAAGCGCAATGCCGCGGCCAAGGTGCTCGAGGAGTCGAAGTCGGACGTGAGCTGGGGTCACCAGATCCGCTCATACGTGCTCGACCAGTCGCGCATCAAAGATTTACGCACGGATGTCGAGGTGGGCAACACCACGGCCGTGCTCGACGGTGATCTCGATCAATTTCTCGAGGCCTCGCTGAAGGCGGGCCTGTAGCGCGGAGCATTCTGACGATGAGCGACACGCAAGCCCCTGAGGGTGCCGCAGCACCAC
>JBIJCL010000187.1:0-4451 GCA_044344725.1 Steroidobacteraceae bacterium
AGCCGATTCGAGTTCCGAGGCCGACCAAAAGTCCTGCGAGGATCACCGTGCCCCAGTTCGCTTCGATACGGGCCGGCGGAAGGTCGGCGAAAACTCCGTATAGCAAGGGTGAGAAGATCAATCCCAGCACGAAGGCTATTCGCCAAGACGCATCACCCGCACGCGGTCGCAGCAGACCGCCTACGATGCCGCTGATACCGAGGATGCGTCCGTTGATCAAGATGAAAAGCGCTGATGCCAGTCCTAGCATCAGTCCGCCTGCGAGCGCGGACCAGGGGGTGAATGAAGTCCAGTCGATGGTCATGTTCGTTATCCCATGATGGCCACGTCTTCATGGCCGACGTTTCGAGCGTAGATCTCCTGCGGATCGAAGGCAGGATTTTCAAGTAACGCACGTTGCTCGGACAGTATGCGCCGTCGCTCGTCCGTGCGTTGACGCATATTGGCATGCCAGCGGCGCTCGGTTGCCGAAAGCTTTGTGGGATCGGCGTAACGCAGCAGTTGATCCATGCGCGTGAAGCAGGCGTCGATCTGGTTCGGGAGCCATGATGTGATGGGTGTTCCGCCCGTCGCAGTCGCATGTCGTGTATGCGCGAGAATATATTTTTGAACGAACTGCCAGTGTCCGATTCGGAAGAGGGTGATCTGCTCGACACAGGCCGCGGCGACCAAGGCTACGCAGGGCTCGGAAGCGATGAACTTGTCGAGCTCGACAGCATCGCGATCTTGGCGAACATCCTCGAACCACTTTTGGACCACCGGTGGTCGATACTGCCGCAGGTCACGCAGATAGTCGGTCAGGTCGTTGGTGGGGTACGTATCGTCGATACCGAGGAGAATATCGCACGCTGGAACGATGTCGTCCTGCGCGCCGGTCTGACCACGGAACTGCATCGGCTTTTCGCCGAATTTTTCGACGCCTTGGTAAACGACACCAGGACCGAAAATCGCCTCGTTACCGGTGATGCCCATGATGAAGACGCGGAAGTCGTTGTAGCGTTCGGGGCGACTCGCCCGCCACATCTCCCGGCGTGAGCGGTTGATGTGCTCGAGGGTGCGTAGCAGTCGCTGCCAGGGTCCGGCAGGGTTTTCCGATTCACCGCGACTCTGCGCATCGCGAAGCACATCCTGAAAGGCTCCGAGCAACGCCGCCGTGTGTTGATTGATCTGCACGTGCAGCATGATGAAACCTGTCTCGTCGGTGGTGCCACTGAATCGACACGCCATGTCGAGATTTTTCCAGTGCCACAGATCCTCGCCATGCAGCGTGGAGTCGCGGTGCACGAAGTTTCCGAGAGAATAAGCGTGGTGGTAGTCCACCCACGGCGGCATGCCAAGCGCATCGGCCGTCATGACGAGCGGTCGTGCGAGCACGGCAGGCAGTACGTTACGGGCCTTTCCGTAAGCGCCGCCGGCTCGAGTGCCGTGATGCGCAGATTCGAGCAAATACGCGCTCGTCAGAAAACCATAGCCGCGGAATAAAGCCTGGACGAGTCGAGGCATGTCGCGATGTTCGGGCGAGCGATCTTTCGAGGCGGCGACCACCTTCGCAACTTCTTCGATGAGGTCAGGGAGTTCGGCGACGCGCTCAGCGATCAGGCCCGGTATGCCGAGCACGCCTTTGCGTCCCGACTCGACGTCGAGCCACACGGGAAGTTCGTCGAGCAGGGCCTGAATGGGGCCGAAGGGCTCCGGCAACCGAACCAGCGGACTGCGCTGCGGCAAAAAACCGTGCTTTCTTCCGATACGAAAGATGCCGTCGTCGTAACGGTCTTCCTGCTCGATGAGGCAGGGCGATCGACTCATTCAGTATTTCTCTTGACGTTATTTCGAGGCGGCAAGCTTACTGCGCAACTCCCCGATGAGCGACTGTTTGTAGAAGTCGCTGGTCTGCGCGGCAGCCTCATCGAGAAAGGTTTTCAGTTGCTGCGGATCTTGCGGCGTCGCGCATCCCTCGAAACGGCCTTGCATCACCCACATGGGGTAACCGACGAGACCGGCGAATCGCCCGTACAACGCAGAGCGATGGATGAGCTCTGCAGCACGACAGACGTCCTTAAGCGCCTTATTCAAGCCTTCGAGATGAAGATAACCAATGACGAAAAGTGCCTGCGGATAATCAGCCGCGACAGCGGCCTCTCGATGTGGCGTACCTTTCTCGCCTTGGCCAGAGTAGCCATACACTCGACCGAGCTGATAACGCAGACGCGGGTTCGAGGGGTCGCGGGCGACGGCAAGTTCGCAGGCTGCGATGGCCGCTGGCAGATCGATATCGGCTCTATCCACACCCGGCGCCACTTTGAGCGGATCATCGGGATGAGAGGTGAGACGGTCACATCCGGTGACCGTTTGCGAGTAACGCGACGCGTCGAAGTTGAGTGTAGCTGCGTTGACGTACTCGATCGACGCGATGACGAGCGCGGCAAAAGCGATATGACGGATCATGGAACGGAGCCTATAACAAAAAGGGCCGGCAAATGCCGGCCCTCTTCGTTTCCGCTGAAAGAACGGAATGATCAGAACGAGTAGCTGACCTCGATACCGAACGTGCGGCCCTTGCGCAGCGCGGCGAAGAGTGCGCGCGGTGAGCCAAGGTCAGAACCGGCCGGGGCAACACCTGCAAGACCGCGCGGTCCTGACCCGTAGCGCAGATCGAACCAGCGCGTGGCGAGCGGGATCGTGTCTTCGTCGGTCAGGTTGCGACCGTAGGCCGTGACCGACCAGTCGTCGCTCTTCACGCCGAAGCGCAAGCCGAGCATGTTGGTGTCACCCGTCTCCGCGAGGTTGTGCACCTGCACGAACTTGCTGCCTTCGTGGGTGAACGTGCCCGAAGCCACGAAACTCAGGCTGTCCGACATCGGACGCTCGTACGTCAGTACGACGTTACCTTGAGTTTCCGGCGTGAGCGGCAGACGACGTCCTGCGATATTGCAGAGGGCCGATCCGAAGAACGCCGGCTGGTAGGCGACGCCGCCCGAGTTCAGCACGTATTCGAAGTCGTCACAGCCCTGCTTGAACTCGGCGTTCGAGTAAGCAAGTGCCACGGTACCCGTCAGGTACTGAGTGATCGCTGCCGTGACTTCGACTTCGAGACCGGTCGTCTCAGCCTTCGCCTGGTTGACCGCGATCGAGGTGACCGCGTTGCCGCCACTCGCCGCAGGCAGAGCCTGTGTGACCTGCACGTCCTTCGAGTCGATGTAGTAGGCCGCTGCGTTGAAGCGTACGCGACCATCCATCAAGGTGCTCTTCACACCGAGCTCGAGGTTGTTGGACGTTTCCTGATCATAGGTCGGGCGGCCGATGGACGCGCCGGCCGAGCCGTTGATGCCGCCCGGACGCACGCCCTTCGCGAGGATGCCGTACAGCAACACATCGTCCGACAAGCGATAGTCCACCGTGAAGCGAGGCGTCGTATCTTTGTACGCACCTTCGACATACAGAGACGACACGCCCGATGCGTTGAACTCGCGACGGCTCTTGGTCTCGGTGAAGCGGCGAACTTCGAGCGTGGCCGAGAGTTGCTCGGTGAGGTCGTAGGATACCGATGCGAACGACGCGCGGTTCTCGATTCCCGTAACGTTGGCATTGGCGTTTACGACGCCGAACTCGGGGCTTGCGTAGGTGAGGTCTTTTTCGGCGTCTTTGATGTTGTAGTAGTAAGCGCCCACCGTGTATCGGAACCGAGCATCCGCCGCCGAGGACAGCTTGAGCTCCGTCGACCACTCGCGGCGATCGTTGCGGTTGGTGTTTGCGAACAACGGTTCCACGGTCGCAGGACCGGCGGGAATGAAAGCCTCCGAGTGGTCGGAGTCCGTACCGAACCGATCATGGTTGGTGCGGTAGCCCGAGAGTGAGCGAACCGTCGACCCGTTAGGCATATTCCACTCGACGCTGAAGCTCGAGAAAGTTTCGTTGGCCTCGACGCCGTCGAAGGCCGTACCGTCTCGGAACGTATTGTTCGGGAACTTGGCGGTAGTGCCGAGGGCGTCCGTGTTCAACCAGATCAGATCGGGGCGAGCCGGTATGGCTCCACAGAAATACTGATTGGTGTTGTTCGCTGGTGCGAACTGTCCGGCTGCCGGTGAAGTTGCCACCGCACCCGTGGTCGCATTGAGGCCGCGGTAACCGATGGAGCGGAAGCCAGGTTTGCAGTTGTTGAGATTGGCGCCTTGCAGGAACAACGCGAGCGGACCATCGTCTTGGTGCCGATACTGTACGAAGGCACGCAGCGTGAGGTCCTCGGTCGGCGTCAGTACGAACGTGGCGTTGAACGTTTTGTCCTGTTCGTCACCCACGAGCTGACCCGTGGCCTGGTTCGTGTACTCGCCGTCGTAGCTGTTGATGCGAGCGCCGAAGCGCGCCGTCAGGAGCCCCTCGGCGATCGGACCGTCGACATTGAGCGATGCGCGGCGCTCGCCGAACTTACCGGCGGTCGCGCGGACCGTGCCGCC
>JBIJCL010000188.1:0-4442 GCA_044344725.1 Steroidobacteraceae bacterium
GAATGCGATCGGCGTCGAACCCGAAGTCGACATCGATCTACTGACCGTACCGGTTCAAGCCGCAGATCTCGTGCTGCTCTGCTCCGACGGGCTCAGCAACATGCTCTCCGACTCCGAAATTCGCGCACTGATCGAGGGCGCACCGCGCTCCTCCGAAACCGAACTGGCTCTGCTCGCTCAAACCCTGATCGATGCCGCCAACGCACGAGGCGGACACGACAACATCGGCGTGGCGCTCGCCGCACCTGCAAATCCGGGCATTCAGTCGTAGTCGAACGCAACCCGACGCGTCACCCCGCAGAGCAACTCATACGAGATCGTCCCGGCGGCGGCGGCGATCTCATCCACAGGCAGCCCCTCTCCCCACAAGACCGCCGACGAGCCCACCGACACTTGCGGAAGGTCGGTGACGTCCACCGTGATCATGTCCATCGAGACGCGCCCGACGAGGGGCGCGCGATGTCCCGAAATCAGCACGGGCGACCCGGTCGGCAAATGCCGCGGGATACCGTCGGCATAACCGGCCGCGAGCGTCGCGATACGCGAGGTCCGACCAGCTCGCCATGTTGCGCCGTAGCCGACGCTCTCACCGACCGGAATCGTTCGCAGGGCGATCACTTGCGTCGAGAGGGTCATCACGGGCTTCAGACCCAGCGACTCGGCCGTTCGGCCCGCGAGCGGAGAAGCGCCGTAGAGTGCGATGCCCGCCCTCACCCACTCACGATGGGCGTCGGCAAACGCGAGTATGCCGGCCGAATTGGCGAGACCTTTCTCCGATACCGGAAGTGCACGCAGCTCGTTCTCGAAGCGCTGCATTTGCGCGAGCGTCATCGACGAGTCCGGCTCATCGGCACAGGCAAAATGCGTCATCACCCTCAGGTCGCCGACGAGCTCGAGCGCGCGTAATCGAGCCGCCGCTTCGGCTGCCTGGCCCGCTTGGAAGCCGAGTCGACTCATCCCCGTGTCCAACTTTAGCCAGACCACTCGCGGCGCCGGATGCGAATTCTTTGATGATCTCGAACTGCCATGGCGCTCGAGCAGATCGATCTGGTAATCGGCGTGGACCACGAGATCGAGTCCGTGATCGATGGCGAGCGAGAGCTCCTCGTCGCAGAACACGCCTTCCATCAACACGATGGGCTTGGTCACACCGCTGTCGCGCAATTCGAGCCCCTCTGCGAGTCGCGCGACACCCAAAGCGTCTGCCTCATCGAGTGCCCGAGCCGCCGGAACTGCACCATGACCGTAGGCATTGGCCTTGATCACCGCCATGATTTTCGAGGCGGGCGCCGCAGCTTTGAGTCGAGCGAGGTTATGTCGCCACGCCTCGAGCGAAATGCGCGCCCGGGTCGGGTTCGGCACAGATTGAAAGTCGGCCATACGCGATGGCCGCGACTCAGCGCAGCACGCCCTCGGCGTAGGAGTCGGGCGCGTAATTGACGAAGCGCGAGTACTGACCCTGGAAGGTCAACAGGAAGGTGCCGGTCTCTCCGTTACGGTGCTTGGCGAGATCGATTTCAGCGATACCCTTCTTGGTGGTGTTCTTGTCGTACACCTCCTCGCGGTAGATCAGCAGGATCATGTCTGCGTCCTGCTCGATCGCCCCCGACTCGCGAAGGTCAGACATCACCGGCTTCTTGTCGACACGCTGTTCGACACCTCGATTGAGCTGCGACAGCGCGATCACCGGAACGCTGAGCTCCTTGGCGAGCGCCTTGAGACCGCGCGAGATCTCGGCGATCTCGGTCGCGCGGTTTTCTTTGGTGCCCGGTACCTGCATCAGCTGCAGGTAGTCGACTACCACCAAATTGAGCCCATGCTCGCGGTGCACGCGCCGCGCCCGAGCACGCAGTTCGGTCGGCGTGAGCGCCGGAGTCTCGTCGATGAATATTTTGGCCTCGGCGAGTTGCCCCGCGGCACCCGTGATGCGCGGCCAATCGTCGTCCGAGATCTGACCGCTACGAATATGTCCGAGGGTGACGCGACCGATGGACGAGAGCATGCGCGTGAGCAGCTGCTCGGAGGGCATTTCCATGGAGAAGATCGCGACCGACGCATTCACGCCCGCCTTGAGTGCCGCGTACTCGGCCATGTTGACCGCGAAAGTGGTCTTGCCCATCGAGGGGCGCCCGGCGACGACGACGAGATCGCCACCACGAAGTCCACCGGTCTTGCGGTCGAATTCGTCGAACCCCGTCGGCAAGCCGCGCATGCCATCCGGATTGTTGTGCCACTCGTCGATTTGGTCGATGAGGCCCGGCATCAACTGCTGCACCGACACCGCACCGTCGCGCTTGCCCCGAACACCCTGTTCGGCGATCGCGAATACGCGACTCTCGGCGGTCTCGACGAGCTCCTGAGCCGTCTCGCCCTCGTTGTTGAACACCGAAGCGGCGATCTCCGTGCCCGCAGTCAGCAATTGGCGCAGCAGCGAGCGCTCGCGGACGATCGCCGCATAGGCGCGAACGTTGGCGGCGGTCGGCGTATCGCGAGCCAACGCACCGAGATAGGCGAGCCCACCCGCATCGGCCAGTCGGCCGCTGCGCTCGAGCTGCTCGCTCACGGTCACGGCATCGGCAGGCTTCCCTTGGGTCGCGAGCAGACCGATCCCTTCGAAGATGATCTTGTGATCGGGGCGGTAGAAATCTTCGGGACGAAGCACGTCGGCGACGTTGTCCCAGGCCGAGGCGTCGAGGAGCAGGCCGCCCAAAACGGCCTGCTCCGCCTCAAGAGAGTGCGGCGGCGTACGAACGTCTCCGCCGCGGGTACTCACGGAGTCGATTACTCCTCAGCGACGATCGTGACCGGCAACTGCACGTCGACGTCGGTGTGCAGATGCAACACGATCTGGTGGTCACCCACCATTCGGATCGGACCGTTCGGCATGCGAACTTCCGAACGCGCAACCTTGTGACCCTGCGCCGTGCAGGCCTCGGCGATATCGGTCGTGCCGATCGAGCCGAAGAGCTTGCCTTCGTTGCCGGCCTTGGCCGTGATGCGCAACGTGAAGTCTTTGAGGGCTTGCGCACGCGACTCGGCATCGGCGAACTGTTCGCGCGCGATCTTCTCGAGCTCGGCACGACGGGCCTCGAACTTGGCGACGTTCGCCGGCGTGGCGAGCGTGGCCTTACCCGAGGGCAACAGGAAGTTGCGGCCGTAGCCGGACTTCACGTTGACGCGGTCCCCGATGTTGCCGAGGTTCGCGACTTTGGTAAGCAGAATGACGTCCATGGTTCCTGCCTCTTAATGCTGATCGGTGTACGGCAGCAGCGCGAGATAACGCGCACGACGTACGGCCTGAGCGAGCTGGCGCTGGTAGAACGAGCGCGTGCCGGTGATACGGCTCGGCACGATCTTGCCGGTCTCGGTGATGTAACCCTTGAGCGTCGCCAAATCTTTGTAGTCGATCTGCTTGACGTCTTCCGCGGTGAAGCGGCAGAACTTCTTGCGACGAGTGAAGCGGCTCGCACCGCCCGACTGCTTGTTGTCTCTCATGTTCGATTACTCCCCGATCTGCTCGTCATCGCCCATGTCGTCGCGACGCGCACGACGCGGACGATCGAATCCACCTTCCGCCTCTTCTTCGGTGGCCTTGGCCATCGGCGAGGGTTCGGTGACCGGGCCATCCATCTTGATGACGAGGTGACGCAGCACCGCGTCGCTGAACCGGAACGCACCGGTGAGCTCGGTCAGCGTCTTCTGGTCAGTCTCGATGTTGAGGAGAAGGTAGTGGGCCTTGTGGACCTTGGAGATCGGGAACGCGAGTTGCCGACGGCCCCAGTCCTCGACGCGATGGATCTGGCCACCGCCCGTCGTGATCATGCTCTTGTAACGCTCGAGCATGGCCGGAACCTGCTCGCTCTGGTCTGGATGGACCAGAAACACAACTTCGTAATGCCTCATGTTGTCTCCTTGTGGATGTGAAGCCCCCCGGCGAGGCTGCCAGTGGAGCAAGGAAATCCCCGAAAAACGGGGCCGCGAACTATAGCGGAGGGGGCCTAGCCGGGCAAGGGCGCCCCGGGGCACGGCCTCGGGGGAAGGCGCCGGGGCTCGGGTCAGGGCTTCTGACGCTGCCGAACCGCCTCGTACAACAGCATTCCGGTGGCTACCGAGACATTCAGGCTCTCGACCGCCCCGAGGGACGGCAGGCGGACGAGCAGATCGCAATGCTCCCGGGTGTTGTGGCGCAGTCCACTCCCCTCCGCCCCCATCACGAGCACGATCGGCCCCTTGAGATCGACCTGATCGGCGCGCTCCCGCGCAGAAGCGTCCGCCCCGACCACCCACAGCCCGCGCTCCTTGAGTTCGCGCAGACAGCGAGAGAGATTGGTGACGACCGTGAGCGGAGTGGTTTCCGCGGCTCCGGCTGCGACCTTGCGGACGGTGGCATTGAGTTGAACCGCGCGGTCTTTGGGAATGACGACCGACAGCGCGCCGCAGGC
>JBIJCL010000189.1:0-4377 GCA_044344725.1 Steroidobacteraceae bacterium
TCGCTCGACTGGCAGCGCACACAAGACCGCCCGATAATCCCAGCGATGAACAATTCGCCCGTCGCTGACGTTGTTTCCCAGCAATACTCGAAGTGGACGTATCCCGAGCCGATCGTCGATTTACCCGATTGGCTAAAGAACAACTGGCAGTGGTTTGACCCGAGTCATTCCTCTCGCCTTTTCTGGCCTGACCAAGATCGTAGCGACCTCGATATCCTCATCGCGGGCTGCGGCACCAATCAAGCTGCCGTCATCGCCTTCAATAACCCGGGTTCGCGGGTCTTGGCCGTGGATGTCAGTCCGCAGTCGCTGCAGCACGAGAGTTTTCTCAAAGAGAAATACCAACTCTCGAATCTCGAACTCAAGCTGCTTCCCATCGAAGAGCTTCCCTCGCTCAAGCGCCACTTCGACCTCATCATCTCCACGGGCGTCCTGCATCACATGGCGTCGCCGCAGATCGGCATGAATTCTTTGGCCGAGTGCCTCAAGCACGACGGCGTCGCGGCCATCATGCTTTATGCAAAGTTCGGTCGACTCGGCGTGTACATGATGCAGGAAGTGTTCCGAGAACTCGGTCTCGCGCAGGATGAGCCGTCGCTGCAGATCGTCAAAGATGCGGTGGCTGCATTGCCCGCCGATCACCCGCTGCGGTCCTACACCAAAATCGCACCCGACCTCGGATTCGATGCCGGCATCGTCGATACATTTCTGCACGGGCGCGATCGCGATTTCACGATCGCCGAATGTCGCGAACTCGTCGCGAAGAGCGGACTCGTATTCCAAGATCTGCTTTTCAAGACTTCGTACCACCCGCCAATATCGCCCACGACCCCGTTCATGAATGCCGTGACCACGCGCAGCAAAGAACAGCAGTGGAACATCATGGAGCGGATCAACTTCCGCAACGGCTGTCATTTCTTCTTGGCCTGCCGGCCCGAGCGACCAGCGACGCGTTATCAGGTCGATTTTTCGAGTGAGGCCGCGCGTCAATACGTGCCCGATTTCCGTTACCGCTGTCGACTCCAGGGAAACACCGTTTTCAAGCCGGGAGATTCGTTGGTTTTGTCGGCCGCACACGCCGAGCTGCTGCGACTCGTGGACGGAAAGCGAACCCTCGAAGAGATCGCCGACGAGATGGGTCGTCAGGGCTTGTATTCCGGAATCCACCCGAGCCAAAGAAAGCTCTGGGCATTCAAGACGGCGCAAGAGTTGTGGCAGAGAGATTATCTGCTCATGAAACTTCCTGCGCGAGGCTGACGCCTAGGTTCTCCAGAACATGTCTTGATTGAAGCGGTTGAATAAATCGGGCGGCAAGATGGTCGATCGCTCGATCCATTCGACTTTTTTTCGGATGGTGTGCAGTCCGCGAGCGCCGAGCTGCAGATCGAAATTGTCGGCTGCGTACTCAACATTGCCGAAGTCGTGATCGAAATACGGCTGACCGATAAAACTGTAGAGTCGACGCATGCTCGCCTCAGGATCGAGGCAAAGATCCTTGTACTCGAGCAACATGATGCGACCGGCCTCGGCGCCGTAATATGCTTCACGAAGCGCATCGAGCGCATAACCGACGAAGCCGCTGCTGGCGGCCATGGCGTTGACTCGACTATAGACGGTACTGTTCGAGTTGAAGCCAAAGATCCCGGATAACTCGAAGGCGTTTTTGCGAACCAGCCGCTCGACCGAGTCGATGATCCAGTTGAGATCGCGAACGCAGCAAATCACTCGCGAGCCTGGAAACAACTGAGATAATGCGGGAAGCTTCGTACACCACATCCGGTTGGTATCGAAGATGACCTCCTTACCCGCGACGCTTTTGTAATACGACGTGAAGACGCCTCGCAGGACGTCTTGGCGCTGCTCGTCGCTGAGGAACACGGCGGCCTGGTTCCGTCGACTCATGGCCTCTTCGAGCGCGGCATACATGGTGCCGACGGGGCTTGTCATGCCTGCGTGGAATCGCGGGTTTTGCAGCAGGATACCGGCGAGCAACGTGGAGCCCGACCGAGGTAGTCCTGAAATAAAATGAATGTTGCTCGGCATGCGACGACCTCCTCATGGGACTCGACGATTGTCGTTCAGCCGCTTCGCACGCTCAAGCGCCGTCGCACCCGCGACCGAAACTCTTTTCGGTGAAGTCCGCAGGTGCGATAGTGTCGAAGCGCCGACTGCGGCACGTTCTTGTTTACAGGACCCAAGACAACATGTCACTTCAGATTCAACAAAAAGCCCTGACTCAGCGTCTCGAAAGTCGACTTTGCTGCGAAGGGAAAATCAAACTACCCGCCGTGCCGCACATGCTCGACGATTATGTCGAGCGCTGCGATCAGATCTTCGCATCGGTGGGACGACGGTTGAACGACACCGAACGAAAGCACCTGCGGGCTGTGCTCGCCAACCAGATGAAGATCGCGTTCTCGAAATCTCAGCGATCGACGATCACGGTGACCTACTCCGCAGATACCGCGACGCCGCTCAAATACTCGGTATCCCCGCAGCATCCGGATCTTTCGGCGACCTACGAACGCTGGGTCGACACGCGAAAACCGCCGTACTTCGGCGCGCATCCCGATGCCAAGGTCATGGCGCTTGCTCGCGAGAACAGCAACCCTTCAGGCTGCGCGGTGCTCGACATCGGCGCGGGCACTGGACGTAACTCCCTCGCCCTCGCCCGTCTCGGGCATCCGGTCGATGCCGTCGAACTCACACCGCGATTCGCGGAAATCATGAAGGGCGCGGCAGCGAGCGAGTCGCTGCCCATCCGCGTCATCCGCGAGGACGTCTTTCGTTCACGAGGTTTGCTTCGAAACGATTACGGACTCATCGTGGTCTCTGAGGTGGTCTCGGATTTTCGATCAGTGGAGGAGTGGCGAGCGCTGCTCGAGCTTGCCGCTCGCAGTCTCGCCGACGGCGGCAAGTTCCTCGCCAACGTGTTCGTCGCGCACGACAACTATTACGAAGCCAACGCAGCGCGCGAATTCGCCCAGCAGACCTTCTCGTTTTTCATGACGCCCGCCGAACTCGCAGGGGCCACTCGCGGTCTACCGCTCGAACTGCTCTCGAGCGAGAGCGTCCACGATTACGAAAAAGAAAACTTACCCTCAGAGTCTTGGCCACCGACGTCGTGGTACCCCGATTGGACGCGGGGCCTCGATGTCTTTTCGATGCGCGCGGAAGACTGTCCCATCAGTATGCGTTGGCTGGTTTTTCAAAAAAACCCCTGAGCAACCGCCCAAAATAAAAAGAGGAGGCTGCGTGATCCGCAGCCTCCCCTCAGGCATCGCCTGCTGGTCAGGAACTGACCGTGATCAGAGTCCGATCTTCACGCTGAGCAACACGGCCTGATCCGACGCATCATCGATCACGAACTGCCTCGACAGTGCGTCCAACGACACGACGACGTCGGAGGCATATCGATAATCGAGGCCGACCGAGAAATTGGTCCGATCTTCCTTCGGCACCAACGCACTCAGATACGACGCACTGCCAAAGAGGCCGCTCAGCCGGAACCGATCGATGTCATACGAATCGTCCCGCTCGAACTCCGCGCCGAGTCGGTAGCTCACCGCCGATGACAGCGCACCCCGAAGCTGCAGACCCGCCAGCGTGGTGGATTGCTTGACTCGATACCGATCGAACGTGAAGGCCGCATCGACCACGCCCGCCTGAGCCGCCTCACTGTAGGCTTCTCGGCTGACTGAGGTGCGAGCCACCCCGACGTACGGCACGACCGTCAGCTGATCGGAAACGCGATAGCCCCAGCCCAGGGTGCCGCGGACTCCCCACGACTCGACGTCGGAACTGCCGGCCGCATCGAGAGCGGAACCGACGAGGTTCACGCGCTGGATGCGAATCTTCTCGCCCTTTGAGGCGATCGCGATCCGACCCTGCAGTCCCGTGCCATCGCCGTCACCGTCCCACACGGCGTAACCGCCGAGTAGCGGCTGATCGTTCGAGAGATTCATGACGCGACTGATGCCATCGCGAGCACCGAGCTCGAGGAAGGCACCCGCGCGTACGCTTTGGCCGAACTTCCGCGAAACCGAGAGCGCCACCGAAGTCTTCGGGTACTCCTGCTCGCTGCTGCCGGCCACACCATCGAACGAGCGGCTGCGCGCCGTGACGGACACGCAGAGGCCGTTGTCGTCGAACACTGCGCAGTCGTAACTATCGAGGCTCTCACGCAGCGCAGACGAGGTCTGATCGATCAGCAATCGCTGCGGCTCAACGAGGTCTCGACCGAAGTTGAGCACTCGCAGATCCCAATCGGTGATCGAACCCGTGACGCTGTTGGTGACCGCGGACAAAACGCCCTCCGAGACACCGAAGACGACTTTGTCGTTATCGATACGGCCGGCATCGACACCCGTGATGACG
>JBIJCL010000191.1:0-4366 GCA_044344725.1 Steroidobacteraceae bacterium
AATGCCTTGCTGCGCGACATGGAAAACACCGAGCGCGCAGGGCAGTGCAACCATGGGCGCCCGACCTGGACGGTGCTCAGCCTGGAGCAGCTCGACCAATTGTTCTTGCGCGGACGATGAACGCGCAGGCGATGAACGAAGTCGATGCCATCCTGCTCGCAGGACCCACGGCGAGCGGCAAGTCGGAACTCGCCTCGAGACTCGCCGAGCGCGCGCCCATCGAAATCGTGAGTGTCGATTCGTCGCAGGTGTATCGCGGACTCGATATCGGTTCCGCGAAGCCGGATGCTGCAACGCGGGCGCGCATCCCGCATCACCTCATCGATATCCGCGAGCCCTACGACACCTACAGCGCCGGCGAATTCGTGGCCGATGCGACCGCGGCCATCCACGACATCCGCTCGCGAGGGCGGATGCCCGTGCTCGTGGGCGGAACCATGTTGTATTTCAACGCGCTCGTGCACGGCATCGCCGCCTTGCCGCTCGCCGATCCGGCGGTCCGCGAGCAGATCGACGAACGAGCGAGCGCTCTGGGGTGGCCCGCGCTGCATGCGGAGCTCGCTCGGGTCGACCCCGAAGCCGCGGCGCGTATCCACCCGAACGATCCCCAACGGATCCAGCGCGCCCTCGAGGTGTACGCGGTGAGTGGTCGGCCGATCAGTGCCTGGCAGCGTGAAACATCGCCGGCGCCAGGACTGCGATTTCGGCGCGATGCGCTGGTTCCGGCCGATCGCTCCCGTTTGCACGAACGGATCGAGCAACGATTTCTCGCAATGATGTCCCAAGATTTTCTTGCCGAGGTTGAAAAGCTGCGCGCTCGCCCCGACATCGAAAAATGTGAGGTCGCCATGCGTGCGGTCGGGTATCGACAACTGTCGGCCCATCTTGCCGGGGAATACGACCTCGACGAGGCGGTCCGACGGGCTATCGCGGCATCGCGCCAGCTCGCTAAGCGCCAGATGACCTGGATTCGGGCGGATGCGGGCTGGCGAGCCTGGGAGCCGTTCGACCCGGAAGTTTGCGAGCGCTGGGTGGTCGAGGCCGCTTTTGTGTGTCGGGCGGCAGGATGAGGAACCTCACCCATGGTAGATTGGTCTACTAGGGGGGAGATGCTTCGGGCGGGGCCCGGGGCGAGGCAAGAAAAAACTAGGAGAGTCATCATGGCCAAGGGCCAATCCCTGCAGGATCCCTTCCTGAATCAGCTTCGCAAGGAGCGCGTACCGGTGTCCATTTATTTGGTCAACGGTATCAAGTTGCAGGGTCAGATCGATTCCTTCGACCAATTCGTCGTGCTGCTCAAAAATACCGTCAACCAAATGGTTTACAAGCACGCCATCTCCACGATCGTCCCTGCGCGAAACATTCGAGTCCCCCTGCCCGGTGAGGAAGGGGTCGACGCGGATGTCCCTCCGGTCGAGTGACCCTCCACACACGTGTTTGAACGTCCCCGCGGCGGCGAACGAGCCGTCCTCGTCCGTATTGGCCTCGATGGGCCGGTCGAAAGCGAAGATCTCGAAGAATTCGCGCAACTCGCCGAGTCTGCGGGGGTCGGCGTGGCCGTCACCGTCACGGGTCGTCGCGAGCGCCCTGATCCGCGTTACTTCGTGGGCAGTGGCAAGGCCGAAGAGATTCGCCAGGCCGCGGTCGACAGTTGTGCCGAGGTGATTCTGGTCGATCACGCGCTCTCGCCGAGCCAAGAGCGCAATCTCGAAAAGCTGACCGGACTGCGAGTTCTCGACCGGAACGCGCTCATCCTCGATATCTTTGCTCAGCGCGCGCGCAGTCACGAGGGCAAGCTCGAAGTGGAGCTCGCTCAGCTACGGCACCTGTCGAGTCGACTCGTGCGAGGGTGGACCCACCTCGAGCGTCAAAAAGGCGGTATCGGTCTTCGCGGGCCCGGCGAAACGCAGCTCGAAACCGACCGACGACTGCTCGGCGAGCGTGTGCGTGTACTCAGCCGTCGCCTCGAAAAGCTCAAGCAACAACGCGAGACGGGGCGACAGCGTCGTGTCGAGATCCCGATTCCTTCTGTGGCGTTAGTGGGTTACACCAACGCCGGCAAGTCGACCTTGTTCCGATCGCTGACAGGGGCCGACGCCTACGTGGCCGATCAGCTCTTTGCGACGCTCGACCCGCTCGTGCGCCGCGTCACGTTGCCGGGCGGCTCGCCGATCGTGGTGGCCGACACGGTGGGGTTCATCCGCGAGTTGCCGCACGAGCTCGTCGCCGCATTCCAATCGACCCTGACCGAGGCCCGTGAGGCAACTTTGCTGCTGCATGTCATCGATGCGAGTGACCCGCGACGAGACGAGCGGATCGAGCAGGTCAATGCCGTGCTCCAAGAGGTCGGAGCGGGTGAGCTGCCGCAAATCAAGGTTTTCAACAAAATTGATCGATTGGAGATGGCTCCGCGTATCGAGCGCGACGAGTCGGGCGAGGTGACGAGCGTCTGGGTGTCGGCGGTTCAGCGCCTCGGACTTTCGGAGCTCATGGATGCCGTTGCCGAGCGGTTGTCGCGATTCGCGCGACCGCGGACGTTGCGGGTCGATCCCCGGCATGCCGGCGCTTTGCGGGCTCGGCTGTTTGCTTCGGGCGTCGTGCAGGGCGAGCGGGTGTTGGAGGATGGCGGGCTCGAGTTGACCGCCAACCTGCCGGACCTCGAGGCCAGGGAACTCGCCAAGGCGCCCGGCGTCGAAATGTTCGACTTCGAGCCCTCGCAAACTTGTGCGGTGGA
Organism: Steroidobacteraceae bacterium; assembly: GCA_044344725.1. Classification (GTDB taxonomy): domain Bacteria; phylum Pseudomonadota; class Gammaproteobacteria; order Steroidobacterales; family Steroidobacteraceae; genus UBA964. The sequence goes on from JBIJCL010000191.1 coordinate 2,735, forward strand.
GGGGGGGTACTTACAATCTCCCCACTCTGCGCGCCCCTCCTGATCCAACCGGCGCAACTGAAAAAACACCTATGGCATGGAATGAACCTGGCGGCGGCCCTAAAAATCCTTGGGGCAAGCGCCCCGGAAAATCGGGCGGCGACGACGCTTTTCGCAAGTTCCAGCGAAAGCTGGACAATATTTTGAAAGGCTCCGGGCCTGGCGGCGGTGGTCCGCAGGGCGAGGGCCCCGATGATGCTGCGAGCGAAGGGAAGTTCCAGATCGGCATCATCGCCGGGCTCGTCGTCCTCGTGTGGGCGTATCAAAGTTTCTTCACCATCGACCAAGCCGAACGTGGAGTCGTCCAGCGTTTCGGGCAGTTCGTGTCGGTGCGTGATCCCGGCCTCGGATTCCATCTCTGGCCGATCGAGAGCCTCACCAAGGTCAACACCCAGCAGGTGAGCAGCGTCAACTACACCGCCAAGGTGCTGACGCAGGACATCAACCTCATCGACATGTCGCTCGCCGTGCAATATCAGTTGCGCGATCCGGTCAAATTCCTCTTCCAGGTCAAAGATCCCGAGCAGACGCTGCGCGAAGTGGGCGAGATGGCGATCCGTGAAATCGTCGGACGCAGCACGCTCGAAGAAATCCTCATCTCGAAGCGCGAGCAGGCGACGACGCGGACCAAAGAGCTCATCCAGCGCACGCTCGATCAATACGGTGCTGGCATTTTCATCACGAGCGTGAACCTCACCGACATCCAGGTGCCGACCGACGTACGCCCCTCTCAAGAAGACGCCAACAAGGCGATCGCGGACAAAGAGCGTCTCGTCAAGGAAGCCGAGGCCTATGCGAGCGGCATCCTGCCGGTTGCCGAAGGTAGCGCGTCGCGCCAGATGCAGGAGGCCGAGGCCTACCGCGCGCAGGTGCTCGCCATCTCCGAAGGTGAAGCCGATCGCTTCCGACAGCTCGTCTCGCAGTACGAAAAGGCGCCGCGTGTCACGCGCGAGCGTCTCTACATCGAGGCGGTCGAGTCGGTACTCGCCCGATCGCAAAAGGTGGTTGTCGACACCAAGGGCAACAACCAAATGCTTTATCTGCCGCTCGACAAATTGATCGAGCAGCAACGTCGCAACAACGAATCCGAAATTTCCGTGGTGGCCCCGCGCGCTGGCGCCGGTGCCGCAGAGGACGCCGCCGATCCGCGGGCGAGAGTGGAGCGCTGACATGCCGCAGTCGATTCAAAAAATCTTTGGCGTGATTGCTGCGGTGGGCTTGCTCATCAGTCTTTGCACGTTCACGGTGTCCGAGAATGAGCTTGCGGTTCGCAGTCAGTTCCGAGAAATCGTCGGTACCGATTACGAGCCCGGTTTGCACTTCAAGCTGCCCATCGACACGGTGCGCAAGTTCGAGCGTCGGATCGTTTCGCAAAGCTTTGAGGGGGAAACCTTCCTGACGAGCGAAAACCGCGGACTCATCGTCGACTACTACGTCAAGTGGCGCATCAAAGATGCAGGCCGGTATGCCCAGTCGTTCGGCAATGACCCGGGTGCCGCCGGTCAGCGCTTGTCCGATATCGTCAAGGACGGCATCAAGAACGCCGTCGCTCAGCGCACGCTGCAGGAGATCGTCTCCGCCGAACGAACCGCC
>JBIJCL010000190.1:0-4366 GCA_044344725.1 Steroidobacteraceae bacterium
GAGGTGGGCGCGGAAGCGATGCAGTGTGCCCTCGGCGAGATTGAGCGCGATCACCCCGCGGCACTCGCCGTTTTCCATGATGAGGTCGATCGCAAAATATTCGATGAAGAACTCGGCTTCGTTCTTGATCGACTGCTGATAGAGCGTGTGCAACATGGCATGACCCGTACGGTCCGCGGCCGCACAGGTACGCTGCGCGATGCCCTTGCCGTATTGGGTCGTCATGCCACCGAAAGGCCGCTGATAGATGCGGCCATCGGGCGTACGCGAGAACGGCACACCGTAGTGCTCGAGCTCGATGACGGCGGCAGGCGCCTCTTTGCACATGAACTCGATCGCATCCTGGTCGCCGAGCCAGTCGGAACCTTTGATGGTGTCGTAGAAGTGATAGCGCCAGTCGTCCTCGCCCATGTTGCCGAGCGCAGCCGAGATGCCACCCTGCGCGGCGACCGTGTGGCTGCGCGTCGGGAATACTTTGGAGATACAGGCCGTCGAGAGCCCCGCTTCGGCGAGCCCGAGCGTCGCACGCAAACCCGCGCCGCCGGCGCCGACTACGACGACGTCGTAGGTGTGATCAATGAACGTATAGGAAGCCATCGAAAATCATCCCGCAGAGAGAGTCGTGAAAGCGATACGCAGCACGGCATAGACGCCTGCGACCGCCACGACGATATGGAGGAACGTATTGGCGAGGAGCGCCGTCACTTTCGCGCCCTTGTGCGGCACGTAATCTTCGATCACCACCTGCACGCCAAGCTGTGAGTGGACCGCAACCGCGCTGATGAAGAGCGCCAACCACGCCGGGTTGAAGCCCGAGGCCACCCAAGCGCGCACGGCGTCGTAGTCCGCCGTCGGCAAGTGCACGACTTGGAAGGCGAACCACAGCGTCAAAGGAACGAGTGCGATCGCCGACACGCGCTGCACCCACCAGTGGCTCACGCCCTGCTTCGCCGAACCGCGACCGAGCACCTTGCCGAGCGGACTGCGCAAACTCATCGCGGCACCCCCGCGAAGAACGCGACGTAAATGAACGCCCCGGCGAGCAGCACCGTGGCGATGACGACGATCGCTGCGCTGCGTCGAGCCTCGGGCTTCTCGAGACCCCGCCCAAGATCCCAGTTGAGATGACGCAGGCCGTTGAACAGGTGATAGCTGAAGGCGGCGATCCATCCGGCGAGCAATAATTGACCGAACGCTCCGCCGAGCACTGCGACCGCGATGGCGTAGGAGTCGGGGCCGCTCGCGGCGGCGATCAACCACCCTGCGAGGGCGAGCAAACCGACGGAGAGGACGATGCCCGTCGCGCGATGCACGATCGAGGTCGCCATGGTGTACGCGAATTTGTACACACCGATATGAGGAGACAAGGGACGTTGGCGCATCGCTGAAAGGTTCCCGTGTGATCAGAAGTCGATGCAGCGGCCGTTCTTCTCCCAATCGCCGAAGCGAGTGGGCTCTGGCCCCTTCGGTCCGCCGATCTCGGCGACCACCATGGGCTCGTTCAACCCCGCAGGCGGGCTGGCTTCAACAGAGATTTCGGGCAAGGATCGGGCCGCGGACGCGGGCCGATCTTCCCCCTGAGGATCGTTCTGCATCGAGGCCGGATGATGCCAGAATCGTTGCATCAAGACCACAGGCAAGACCCTGAACTTGATGCACAATTCCCGCTCCAACGCCCGTTCTTTTGACAGCATTTTTTTAACAGCTCCCGTGGACCACACCGCCTCCCCTTCGATTCCCCTCGCCCACCTCGGCGTCCTCGCCGTACGCGGCGCAGAGGCCCGGAAATTCTTGAATGGCCAGCTCTCGCAGGACGTCCTCAGCCTTGCCGCGAATCGCGTCGAACTCGCAGGTCTCCACAATGCGCAAGGCCGAATGATCGCGCTGCTACGTCTCGTACCCCTCGGCACCGACGATGTGCTCTGCGTGCTGCCGCGCACGCTGCTGGCCGATACGCTTGCGACACTGCGCAAATTTCTCCTGCGCGCCAAAGCCACGCTGACCGACGAGTCGGCGACCTGGATCATCGAAGGTCTTGCCGACGATGCGGCCTTGCCCGCGGCCGTGGGGAGCGCACGAGTCGACGGGGCTCGGATCTCTTGGCGTCACGCCGCCGACGGTCGGGTGATACGACTTCGACCCGCCTCACCCGGCCCTGATGCGAGCGGAGCCGACACGAGCGTCGCGAGCGATCACGTCTCGGCCGAAGAGGTGGCACTCGCCGCCTGGCAACTCGCCGATATCGCCGCGGGCCTGCCCGAAATCACCGAATCGACGCGCGGCGAATTCGTCGCGCAAATGCTGAACCTCGATGCGCTCGGCGGCATTTCTTTCACGAAGGGTTGCTACACCGGACAGGAAGTCATCGCCCGTGCTCATTACCGAGGTCGCGTAAAACGTCGAGTTCAAAGATTTCGCGTCACCGCGATGACGTGGTCCGGTGAGGCGCCGCCACCCGTCGATACGCCCCAGCACGCCAACGCGCTGCAACCCGGACAAAAGGTGAAGTTGATCGACGGCAGCTCAACGCGCTCCGCCCAGATCGTGAACGTCGCACAAGGCTCTCAGGGCATCGAATGTCTCGCGGTCACAAGCTTCGGCTCTGCTACACCCGAGCCCGCCGGCAGCACGAACGAGACGCCGACGCTCACGGTTATCGCCCTGCCGATGAGCTACGCCCTGCCCGAGTAGGCGCCCTGAAGCCGCCGTGCAGACGCCGCGTAGGCGCCCTGCAGGCGAATTACTCCGGGCGCATCTGCGGGAAGAGCAGCACGTCGCGGATCGACGGCGAGTCCGTCAAAAACATCACGAGACGGTCGATACCGACGCCGAGTCCCGCCGTCGGCGGCATGCCGTACTCGAGCGCCCGAACGTAGTCGGCGTCGTAGAACATCGCCTCGTCGTCCCCTGATTCCTTGCGCGCCACCTGGGCCTGAAAGCGCGCGGCCTGATCTTCGGCATCGTTGAGCTCGGAGAACCCATTGGCGAGTTCGCGTCCACCCACGAAGAACTCGAAGCGATCTGTGAGGAAGGGATCGGCGTCGTTGGCACGCGAGAGCGGCGACACTTCGGCCGGATAGGCATAGACGAAGGTCGGATCCTGCAGCGTGTGCTCGCCGGTCTTCTCGAAGATTTCGATCTGCAGCTTGCCCGCGCCATCGCCCGGCTTCCAGGCGATGCCGAGCTTTTCGCAGGCGGCGCGCAGATAAGCGACATCGCGCAACTTCGTACGCTCGAGGCCCGGGTTTTCGCGCAGGATGATGTCCTCGACCGAGATACGCGCGAACGGCTTCGAGAGGTCGTAGCGACGCCCTTGCGAGTCGAACTCGAGCGCCCCCACCACCGCTTCGGCCGCACCGCGCATCATGCGCTCGACGAGATCCATGAGATCTTGGTAGTCGGCATACGCCTGATACAACTCGAGCATCGTGAACTCGGGGTTGTGTCGCGTCGACAACCCCTCGTTGCGGAAGTTGCGATTGATTTCATAGACGCGCTCGAAGCCACCCACGACGAGTCGCTTGAGATAAAGCTCGGGCGCGATACGCAGATACATGTCGATGTCGAGCGCATTGTGGTGCGTAATGAACGGTCGCGCCGTCGCACCACCCGGGATGGGCTGCATCATCGGCGTTTCGACTTCCATGAAGCCGAGCGTGTCGAGCATGTCGCGCAGGTAACGCACGAGTCGCGTGCGCTTGCGGAACACCCCCCGACTCTCCTCGTTCATGATGAGATCGACGTAGCGCTGACGATAGCGGGCTTCGGTGTCGGCGAGGCCGTGCCACTTGTCGGGCAGCGGCCGCAAAGATTTCACGAGGAGGCGCAGCGACTCCACACGCACCGACAACTCGCCGGTCTTCGTGCGAAACAGCGTGCCCTCGGCCCCCAGGATGTCGCCGATGTCCCAGGTCTTGAACGCCTCGTAATGCTCACCGAGCGAATCACGCTGCAGGAAAAGCTGAATCTGTCCCGAAGAGTCTTGGATCTTCACGAAGCTCGCCTTGCCCATGATACGACGCAGCATCATCCGGCCCGCCACGTGCACCCGGATCGCCTGGGCGTCGAGAGCAGCGCCATCCAGTTCGCCAAAGCCAAGATGCAACTCGGAGGCGAGCGAGTCGCGTCGAAAATCGTTGGGGAACGGAGGTGCTCCGGCGGCGCGTAGCGCCGAGAGCTTCTGGCGACGCTCCGCAATGAGTTTGTTCTCGTCTTCCGGTGGTGCTGCGGCACCCTCAGGGGCTTGCGTGTCGCTCATCGTCAGAATGCTCCGCGCTACAGGCCCGCCTTCAGCGAGGCCTCGAGAAATTGATCGAGATCACCGTCGAGCACGGCCGTGGTGTTACCCACCTCGACATCCGTGCGC
>JBIJCL010000192.1:0-4337 GCA_044344725.1 Steroidobacteraceae bacterium
AACAGCGAGATCGGCTGGCGAGTGATCGAGTTCACCGGCGCGGCACCCGTGTAGGTGTTCGGCAGATGTTCCTTCTGATCTCGCGTACCGGCCGCTGCGAACAGCGTGTGCGAACCGAGGTCCCACTCCGCGTTCAGGTAGACGCCATCGACGTCGATGCGCTGACCCTTGTCCATCTCGAGCAGCGCGTCGTTACGCTCGGTCGAGGCCATGTTGTCGAGCGGATCACCGGTCGGACGCGTGAAGCCGAGGAAATTCCAGAGGTACGGTCCGTTCGGCGGCGTGTCGTTGAACGACGGCACCGCATCGGAGCGATCACGCATCTTCTCGATCTGCAGAAGCAGAGTGAGGTTGTCCGAGGCATTCCACTGGGCCTTGATGCGGCCGTTGACGACGTCGTCACCGCCGGTCGTCGCACCAGTACCCGAGCCGCGCTGGCCCGTGACACCCGGGATCGTGAACGGCGCAAAGGTGCCACCGAAGATGTTCAGGGTGTTGATCGGGCCGTAGGTGGCGCCGAGCTTGTAGTAACCGTCGGACTTCGAGAGCGAACCGACGAGACGCAGGGCGAACACGTCTTGCTGCAGCGGCAAGTCGACGGCCGCCTGCAGACGCTTGGAACCGAAGCTGCCGTAGCCGAGACGGATGTCCGCACCGAACTCGGACATATTGGGACGCTTCGTACGGATGTTGACCGCACCGCCCGTCGTGTTCTTACCGAAGAGCGTACCCTGCGGACCTCGCAGCACTTCCGCGCCGGCGATGTCGAAGGTGTCGAGCAACTGGGTCTGCACGCTCGGCATCACGAAGTCGTCGACCTGCACGCCGACCGGCGAGTCCTGATAGACGATGATGTCGGTGAGACCGACGCCGCGCATCGCGAACGAGGCCGCATTGAAGGCCGTGATGCGAGCCGCCGAGAACCCCGGTACCGACGAGGCGAGACCCGAGATGTCCTTCGCGACCAGACGATCGATGTCGGCCGAGGTCACGGCGGACACCGAAATCGGAGTGGTCTGAAGATTGGTTTCCGTGGCGCCGCGCTGGGCGGTGACGGTGATTTCTTCGAGGCGGGATTCATCGCCCGTCTGCTGTGCCTGGGCAGCTGCCATGGTCATCGCCATCGCGCTCGCGGCCAATACCGACCGCACTGCCACAGTCACGGTTCGTCCCTGTGATTTGAGCATCCTGGTTTCCCTCAGGTGGTTATGTGGAGATTGTTCCTAGCGACCTGCCCCAAAATGCGGCAGACGCACCCAACAAGGCTTGCAGTGTGGTACCGGGTTGGAAAAAAATCAAACTGTCCTGTTTTTTTAAAGACCAACCTTGTTGCATGACAGCAACAGGTACATTTGGGTGCCATCGTTCTAGACTGTGTCCAGTTGATTCAGGAGGCCCGTCGCCATGAGTTACGACTATCAGGTCAATCCCGCTGCACCGCCCGACTCACTCGAAGCGAGGCAGGCTCCCATCGACAACGGGCTCGAAATTCCCGATCCGTCGCGCTACTTCTCCGAGGAGTTCATGCGCAAGGAATGGACCCATCTATGGCCGCGTGCCTGGCTGCTCGCCGGCGTCACGGCGGATGTTCGCGAGCCTGGCGACTACTTCACCTTCGACGTCGGTCACGAGTCGATCATCGTGGCGAGGCAGGACGATGGAGGTCTCAAGGCCTTCTACAACGTGTGTCCCCACCGAGCGAACCGCATCGCGCTCAACGATTTCGGCAGCGTCAACGAGTTCACCTGCGCGTTCCACGGCTGGAAGTTCCGCTGCAACGGCCAGCTGAAGGCGATCACGGACGAACAAACGTTTGCACCCAAACTCGTGGCACACCGACCGGGCATGAGCGAAGTGCGCTGCGAAGCTCACGCCGGACTCGTTTTCGTCAACCTCGATGGCAAGGCACCGCCGCTCGCCGACTGGATCGGTCTGCCGAAGGGTTACCTCGAAAACTATCGCATCGACGAGATGAACCCAGTGCGTCACGTGCGCACACTCTGGAACGCCAACTGGAAGGTGGGCGTCGACTCGTTCTACGAGACCTACCACCTGCCCCACATCCATCCGCAGACGCAGACGGTGATGGGCGACTACAGCCAGTACGATCTTTATCCGAACGGCTTCAGCCGCATGATCGTGCCGCTCTGTCAAAAGTCGCATCGGATCGCCGATCAGGACACCGTCGATGCAGGTCTGCGGTTCATGATGCAGGACGCCGGCATGGATCCCGACTCGTACAAGGGCGATGCGCGCGGCGTACGGGCTGCGGTCCAACGCTCGAAGCGTGAGCGCGCGCGTCGGCTCGGCCTCACCCACTACGACAACTTCACGGACGGCCAGCTCACCGACAGCTGGGCGACGGGGCTGTTTCCGAACGTGCAGATCGGCTGCCATCCGGAAGGCGTATTCATCATGCGCTTCTTGCCGCACCCGGATGATCCGAAGAAGTTCTACTACGACAACATCACGATGTTCCGTTACGTCGATGACCCGGATTACTTTGTGCCGGCCTGGATGGGCCTGCCCAAGGGCACCGACGTCACGGGAGCGACCCGACCGCCGATCGAACGTTTCGCCGAGGGCCAGCGTGCCGACCTCGGCGAGGTCCTCGATCAGGATGTCGAACTCGTCTCCGCGGTCGGCGCGGGTAGCCGCTCACGCGGTTTCCGCGGTCCGCTCTGGAGCGAGCAGGAATCGCGTATCCGCCACTTCCATCGCGAACTCGATCGCTATATCAAGGGCGAGAAGTAAGCGATTTCTTTGATGAGCGGAGCGCTCCGACCACGGGGCGCTCCGCTCAACCGAATACGCCGTGCAAATACCAATCGTGCGGCGCCAGTCTCTCGCGATACACCCAAAGTTCGGCACCTGAGCCGTCACGGGCGATGTAGTAATCGCGCGCCACTTCGCACCCATCCCACCAGCCAGTCTCGATTCGCTCGGGACCCTCGAGCAGCCGCAACCCTTGCGGCGCGTCGATGAGCACCTCGGGCTCGCGCAGCAACCATAGCGGTCGACGCGCAGCCCACCTCGCAGGCGATGCGCTGCGTGACGATGCGCTGTGTGACGATGCGCTGTGTGGCGAAGCCGCGCCGGGCTCTGCGATGCCGAACGCCCGTTCGGGTCGATGCTCGGGAACGAGACAGAGCCCGTACACCGCCTCGCCACCGAGCCGCGCGCGCAATCGCTCGATGAGTGCAGGGGATTCGCGGCCGGCGCCACCACCGTGTTCGCCCGGCCGCCAGACCGACTCGCTCTGCGTCACGAACGCCTGCAGCACACCCGATCGCAGTTCGCAGCGCAGCACGGGAGCTGGCAGCGTGATGCGCGATAACTGCAAGGACAGCAGTTCCGTGAAATGACTCGCCTGCAGCTCGGCCGCGGCGAGGCGAAGATCGAGGCGCGTAGGCGGATGTTTGCGGTGCTGCAGACGCAGCTTCAACCAATCGATGCCGGACTGTCGTGTACGCAAAAAGCACTCGAGATCTTTGAGCAGCGGTTCGAGATGCTGCAGCACGAGCGCGACGGTCTGCAGCTCGAAAGCCGGCTCCACCTGCGCTCGAAATCGCTCGCGCCTTGCGACCGGTCGACGCAACTCGGGCGCTGCGCCGGTGAGCTGATCGAGTGCAAGCAGCAGTTTGGGTCCGAACCGTCGAGCAAACCCAGCTCGTGGCAGGCGCAGTGCCGCACCCAACGTACGCACGCCCACCGATTCGAGTCGTTCGAGGGCATCGTCCGGCCAACGCATCAACGTGAGCGGTAACGGCGCGAGCAGACCGACGAGACGATCGCGAGCGAGCACGATCGAACCCTGCCCCGCCCGCGCAAGCACGAGCGCCGCACGCGGCGTCGGCGCCAACGACCAATGCAGCGCGTAGCCCGCTGAACCACAACGATCGAGTAGTTGTCGGCACAACCCCTGCGCTCCACCGAAGAGCCGAAAACTGCCACGCACCTCGAGCAGCACGGCATCGGGCGGCTCGAGGCTCACGCGCGAAGTGAAGGCGCCGGCGATCTCGGCAAGGCGCGCGAGCGCAGTCGCCGAATCCGACGAGTCGATCGTCGTCGCGGCAGCAATGTCGTCCGTCGCAGTACGGCGAACCTGCAGTGCCACCCAGGCCTCGGGCGCCGCATCGAACAAAGACTCGAGCGGCAGCGGCGGATCGGGTGGTCTGCCACTCGTCAGCGCGCGCGGTGTCGAGGCGGTGCGCGAGGAGACCTGCGCAGTGGACCCCTGACGCGGCGCGCGAAACGCACGGGTCACCGAAGAGGCGCGCTCACGGCGCGACATCGTCGTTCTCCTGCAGGGCGCCCTCTCGCAGAGCACTCTCTCG